>JAJYAW010000241.1 GCA_021779335.1 Myxococcales bacterium
CGGCGGCGAGATGGGGGCCCGCGGCGCCGGTGCGGACCCCCGGCTCCTCCGGCCGGTCGCGGCGGAGCGTGGCCTCGGCGTGGCCGCCGCCGGGCAGCCCGACCTCGGCGGCGATCGTCTCCTCGTCGCCGGACCGGGTCCGCTCCAGCCGGAGGTCGAAGGGGCCGAGGTCGACCGTGCGGGCGCCGAGCGGGAAGGCCACCCTGAGATCCCGGACCAGGAGCACCGGCTCGGCGGCGCCGGGCGCGCCGCCAGGCCGACGGTCGGGGCGGGGCCGGCGAAGCCGCTCCAGCAGCGCGCGAAGCTCCTGGCCGCCCGGGCCGGTCGCGACCCGGACGCCGAGGAGTCGCACCGTGGCCGGCTCGACGCGGCCCGCCAGCAAGGCCAGCCAGCTGGGGCGCACCTTGACGTGGTCGATGGTCACCACGGGGGGCGCGGCTGGCGCCGCGGCGGGGATGGTGAGCGGCCCCAGCGTGGCGCGGAAGAGCCAGTCCACCGAGACCTCGTCGCCGAGGGTGGCGGCCGGGAGGCGCGACGCCAGGACCGCCTCGGCCCGCTCCCGGATCCGGGTTCGCACCGAGGCGCGGTCGGCCAGCGCGTGGCCCGCCGCCCAGGCCAGCGCGAGGAGCGCCAGCGCCGCGCCGGCCCGCCGGAACCGGCGGCGCCAGGCGGCGAGTCGGCTCCGCGCCGAGGTGAGGCCGGGGGCGTCCATGACCGGGAGGAGGTCTAGCGCCGGGGGCGGGCCGGGGGCAACCTGCGAGAGGCGGCGCCGGGAGCGGCCGCCGGCCGACTCGACGGCTCCGGCTCGAATGGGATACACCCCGGCCAGGTTCCGCACCCGCCCTGGAACGACGGCGCCTGGCCCTCGTCAGGACTGAAAACCTCCCGGAACTTGTTAGGATCCAAAGGAAGGCATGGACCCTCTCGGCCCCACCCTCCGGCGGACCCGGCGCAGGGACCACCCTGCGTGGCGGGCGCTGCTCGCCGTCGTCATCTCGGTGGCGGCCAACCTGCTCCTCCTGACGAGGCTCGACGCGAGCTGGCTCGGCCTGGGCAAGCTCCCGGAGCGCCAGGACGTCTCCCTGGCGCCGCTCAACGCGGTCGACTGGGAGGCCAACCGGACCGTCCGGCCGCAGGGCGCCCCGCCGCCGCGCGCGCCGGCGCTCCCCGCGCCGGTCACGCCGCGGGACGCCGGCGGGCAGGTGGTGGATCTCGGCCCGGCGCCGCCCAACCAGCCCCCCCCGGACAAGGCGAAGCTCCGCGACACCCCGTTCGTCTCGGACCGCGACTCCTACGTCGAGAAGCAGACCCGCGCCCGCATCACCAAGCAGCCCGGCCAGCAGACGAGCCCCGTGCCGGTCGGCCCGGCCGTGGCGGCGCTGGCGGGCTCGCAGGGGAAGTCCCCCCGGAGCACGCCCGGCGCCCCCGGACCCAAGGGGAGCAAGGTGGCGACCGCGGAGAAGGGCGAGGCCCAGCCGCGCCCCGACACGCCGCCGTCGCCGTCGCCGGGTGAGCTGGCCGCGGCGCGGCCGGAGACGCCGCCACCGGGGAGCGGGGAGGGGGGCGAGCAGCAGCGCGGCACCGGCGACGCCCGCCTGGCCATCCCGGCCCAGACGCTGGCCCGCCTCGCCGGGGGCGCCTCGCTGGACCACCTGAGCGGCGTGGACGAGGGGGACGGCACCTTCCTCAACACCCGCGAGTGGAAGTACGCCACCTACATGAACCGGATCAAGGAGTCGATCTCCACCACCTGGGATCCGCGGAGCGCGCTGGAGCGGCGGGATCCCGACGGGACCATCTACGCCTTCAAGGACCGCTTCACGCTGCTGGCGGTGACGCTCGACGACAAGGGCGGCCTGAAGGACCTCTCGGTGGCCCGCACCAGCAACGTGGACTTCCTCGACAAGGTGGCCCTCGAGGCCATCAGGAAGGCGCAGCCCTTCCCCAACCCGCCGGCCGGCCTCATCGACGGCACCGGGGAGGTGCGCTTCACCTTCGGCTTCTACGTGACGGCGGGCCACTCCGGCCTGCGCGTCTTCCGCAACTGACCGCCAGCAGCGGCCGCCGCGCGGCGGGACCCGCGCCCGAGGTGACCATGGCCGCCGTGGCCCGCATCCCCATGCGCGAGAAGAAGCACGTCGTCCTCATCGCCCACGACTCGCGCAAGCCCGACCTGCTGGCCTGGGCCGAGTACAACAAGGCCGTGCTGAAGGAGCACCACCTCTTCGGCACCGGCACCACCGGCGCGCTGGTGGCGGCGCGCACCGGCCTCCCGGTCACGGCGTTCCGCTCCGGCCCGCTGGGCGGCGATCAGCAGGTGGGGGCCAAGATCGCCGAGGGCGACCTCGACGTGCTCATCTTCTTCTGGGATCCGCTCGAGCCGCAGCCGCACGACCCCGACGTGAAGGCGCTGCTCCGGCTGGCGGTCCTCTACAACATCCCCACCGCCTGCAACCGCGCCACCGCCGACTTCCTGGTGGCGGCGCCGCTCTTCCACCAGCCCTACGAGCGGCAGGTGGAGGACCACGCCGCGGCAAGGCAGGAGTACCTCGCCGAGAGGCTGGGGAAGTAGGCGCGCCTCGGGTATCCTGCGCGGCCTCATGGGACCCCCCGGCATGACCGGCCCGGCCACCCCGCCGGCGCTGCTGCTCCTCCTCCAGGCCGCCGCGGCCGCCTACGCGGTGGCCTTCCTGGTGGCCCTGCGCCGCCCCCGGCTGGCGCGCTGGCCGCTGCTGGCCGGCGTGGCGCTCCAGCTCGGCTGGTCGCTCTGGCGCGGCCTGCTCCTCCGGTTCTTCCCGCTCACCGGCAAGGCGGAGTCCTTCGCCGCCGCGGCGCTGGCCACCGGCCTGGTGGCCCTGGTGGCCTTCCGCGCCTCGCGCGCCTACCTGCTGCCGCTGCTGCTGGTGATGGGGGCGGCGCTGGCCGCGGCGCTCGCCTTCCCGCAGGCGCTCCGGTGGCCGCCGCCGATCATGCGGACCCTCTGGTACCCCACCCACGTGCCGCTCTCCTTCCTGGCCTACGGCGCCTGGACCGCGGCCGCCGCGGCCGGCCTGGCCTGGTTCACCGACCGCGAGCCGGGCTGGCTGGCGCTCATCGACCGGCTGGCGCTGTGGGGCTTCGTCCTCTGGTCGCTCTCGATGATCTGCGGCGGGGTGTGGGGCGTGGTGGCCTGGGGGGCCTGGTTCCTCTGGGACCCCAAGGTGGTCTGGTCGGTCATCCTCTGGTTCAACGCCGCCACCTTCCTCCACCTGCGGCTCACGCCGTCGCTCCAGCAGCGCCCCTGGGTGCGCCCGGCGCTGGCGCTGGCCGGCTTCGCCCTGCTCCTGGTGGCCTACGTGGGCACCTCCTTCTTCTTCGGGAAGGGCAGCCATGCCTTCGGCTAGCCCGCCGGGCGGCCGCCTGGCCTGGCTCCGCTCCCAGGGGCTCGGCGTCATCTGCGGCTACGGGACGGTGCTGCTCCTGGCCGTCGGCTCGGTGGTCATGGCGCTCACCCGCGAGGGGGCCTCGGCCGGCATCGGGCAGGACGACCTGACCGGCTTCTTCCTGCGCCCCAGCCCGGCCCACCTCTGGCTCTACCTGCTCGTCCCGCTGGTGGCGCTCTACGCGCTCAACACCACCCTGGCCACGCTCGACAACGTGCGGCGGCGCTGGCGCGCCGGGCAGCGGGCCCCCTCGGCCTACGCCGTCGCCGTCCTCCACGCCGCCTTCCTGGTGGCGCTGGCGGCCCACGCCGTGGCCGGGTTCCTCTCGGTGGACGGCGGGACGACCGTGCTGGCCTCCAGCTGGCAGCCGCTGCCGGGCTTCGGCGAGGCGAGGCTGGCCGGCGTCGAGGTGGACCGGCTGCCGGGCGGCATGCCGGAGGAGGTGCGGGCCACGCTCGAGGTGCGGCGGCCGGACGGCTCGCGGGAGCGGGCGGTCGTCGGCTACGACCGGCCGCTCTCGGCGGGGTGGGGCGCCCGGCTGGCGCTCCTGCAGGACGAGGGGCGGGCCGCGGTGGCGCGCTTCTCCTCGGGCGCGGACCACTGCGCGCTCGCCGAGGGGCAGCGCTGCCTGGTGGGCGGGGACCCGGTGGAGCTGCTCGCGCTCAGCGCGGTGCCGGGGACCCCGGATCCGGCGGCGCTGGTGCGCGCCAGCGGACCGGACGGCCGGGTGGTGGAGCGCTGGGTGATGAGGGGCGGCCTGCTCATGCTGCGCAACGCCCGGCCGCTCTCCCTCGACACCGTCATCCCCGCCGAGCCGGCCGTGCTCCTGCGGGTGCGCCAGACGCCCGGCGTCCCGTGGGCGCTGGCCGCCGCGGTGCTGCTGACGCTCGGCACCGCGCTCCTGTGGCGCCGGCTGGGGCCGCGGCGCCCGGGGGACGCGCCCCAGGACTGAGCGCCGGGGCGGGGCGCCGGGCGGACCCGGCGCCGAGCCGGTTACTCCACCTTCATCCCCGGCGTCCAGCGCAGCACCGGCTTGCGCGCGGCGCGGGTCTCGTCGAGGCGCGAGCGGACCGTCTTCAGGGGGGCCGCCTTGACCGCCTCGGGCGCGGCCACCGCCTCGGCGGCGATGGCCCTCATGGCGGTGACGAAGCCGTCGATGGCCTCCTTCGACTCGCTCTCGGTCGGCTCGATCATGAGCGCCCCGTGGACCACCAGCGGGAAGTAGATGGTGGGCGGGTGGAAGCCGTGGTCGATGAGCCGCTTGGCGATGTCCATGGTGGTGACGCCGGTGGCCTTCTGCGCCTTGTCGTCGAAGACCACCTCGTGGAGCGAGTCGGTCGCGTAGGGCAGGTTGTAGGCGTCCTTGAGCCGGGCCCGCACGTAGTTGGCGTTGAGGACGGCCAGCTCGGCGGTGGCCTTCAGCCCCTCCGGCCCGCACTCGCGGATGAAGGCCCAGGCGCGCACGAACATGCCGAAGTTGCCCCAGAACTCGCGCAGCTTGCCGATGGTGGCGGGGCGCTCCCTCGGGTCGGTCACCAGCCGGTAGGCCTCCCCCTCCTTGACGACCACCGGGAGCGGCAGGAACGGGACCAGCGGCGCCCGCACCGCCACCGGGCCGGAGCCCGGGCCGCCGCCGCCGTGCGGGGTGGCGAAGGTCTTGTGCAGGTTGTACTGGATGACGTCGAAGCCCAGGTCGCCGGGCCGGGCCACGCCCAGCAGCGCGTTCATGTTGGCGCCGTCGCCGTAGAGCAGGCCGC
>JAJYAW010000006.1 GCA_021779335.1 Myxococcales bacterium
GGCACGATTCGGAAGCAGCGAGCAGGAGGCCGTTTCCTGGGGTGGGGCCCCGACGGCTCTGCCGGCGGGGCGGGGGCGCAGCCCCCGGCAAGATCGACTGAACCAGGGTGCGCTTCGCGGCGCCGAAGGCGATCGCGAAGCGCGCGCCCTGGTTCAGAACTGGACGGCGCGCGCCTGGGCGGCCTGCTCGCGGAACCGGTCCAGCCACCGCGGGCCGGAGAGCTTCTCGGCCAGCGCCACGGCGAGGTGCTGGGCCTGGAAGCCGAGCGGCTCGTTGCGCCCCAGCCCCTGCACGCAGGAGGGGCAGTTGGTGAGCACCACCGAGCGGCCCGGGTGCTCGTGCTGCGCCTCGCGGAGCGCGTCCTGCTTCCGGTGCAGCATCTTGTCGGTGATGTCCGGGCGCGACAGCGTGAGCGTCCCGGCCTCCGAGCAGCAGTGCGGGACCGGCTCCACCGAGCCGAAGCCGCCCAGCTTCACCAGCACCTCGCCGGCCTTGCCGTCGAGCGAGTCGTGGCAGGGGGCGTGGTACAGGTAGTCGCCGCCCCCCTGCACCACGAGCCCGCGCTCGGCCGAGAAGCGGGCCACGTCGACGATGCGCTCGCCGAAGAGCCGCTCGGCGCCCATGGCCTCGAGCCCCTCGCGGCAGGTGCCGCAGGTGACCACGCAGGCGTCGAACTCCAGGTGCGAGAACATCTCGCGGATCTGGCTGAAGAGGATGGTGTCGCGCAGCACCTGCCGCGAGTACATCTCCTCCTTGGCGTTCACCTTGGCCGGGAAGCCGCAGCAGAGGAAGGGCGGCGGCAGCACCACCCGCGTCCCGGTGGCCAGCAGCACGTGGAGGGCCGCCATGGAGATGGTGGAGTGGAGCCGCTCCGAGCCGCAGCCCGGGAAGTAGAAGACGGTGGCCCGGGCCTCCCCCTCGGGCTCCAGCACCAGCACCTGGTCGGCCTCGCAGGCGGGAAGCACGTCGCGCAGGGTCTGGGCCGGGACCCGGGGCACCGGGGCCCGCAGGAGCTGGAGCGGGTAGAAGTCGGAGGGGCGGTCGGCCGGCTGGAAGGGCTTCGCCAGCGCGCAGCCGGCCCGCTGCGCCGCGCCGCCCAGCCGGACCACCGAGGCGCGGAAGAGGGCGTTGTAGGCGGGCGAGCGGCTGTCCAGGTAGCCGAGGGTCTTCTCGGTGGCGCCGCGGGTGCGCTTGTAGCCCCAGCCGGCCAGGATCTGCCGCTCCAGGACGGAGACCTCGCCGGTGTCGATGTCCACCGGGCAGGGCTTGAGGCACTTGTGGCAGATGGTGCAGTGGTCGGCCACCTCCTCGAGCCAGCGCAGCAGCTCGAAGGCGGTGGAGCGCTCGCGCTGCGCGTCGTAGAGGAGCGCCTCGATGAGCGAGCCGATGGCCAGGTTCTTGTTGCGCGGGTGCATGAAGAGCCCGCGCGCCGGGTGGTAGACGCAGCAGTCCGGCTTGCACTTGCCGCAGCGGACGCAGTGGGCGATGGACCGCGCCAGCTCCTCCAGCTGCCCGTGCTGCAGGATGCTGGCCTCCAGCTCCAGCAGGTTGAAGGAGGGGGTGAAGACCCGGTCCAGCACGTCGAGGTCGTCGAGCTTGCCCGGGTTCATCAGGCCGCCCGGGTCGACCTCGCGGCGGTGGGCCCGCAGCGCCTCGATGCGGTCGGCGGAGAGGTACTTGAGCTTGGTGACGCCGATGCCGTGCTCCCCGGAGACGACGCCGCCGAGCGCCATGACCCGGGCCATGACCACGTCGATGACGTGCTCGGTCCGGTCCAGCATGGGCCGGTCGTTGGAGAGGACCGGCACGTTGACGTGCACGTTGCCGTCGCCGGCGTGCATGTGGGTGGCCAGCACCACCAGCCGGTCGCGCACCTCCTGGTGGAGCCGGTCCAGCGCGGCGCCCAGCTTCTGGTGGCCGCGCAGCAGCTCGCCGAGGTCGTGGCGCAGCTCGCCGAGCACCGCCTGGGCGCGCAGGGCCCTGGCGTCGGCGCCGGCCAGCGCGGCGCGGGCGGCCCCGAGCCGGGCCAGGGCCGCCGGGATCTTGGCCAGCAGCCACTCCGGATCGTCGGCCTGGGCGGTCACGCCGCGGAGCAGCTCCTCGGCCCGCGTCACGAAGCGCCCCTGGGCGTAGCGCTCCTCCTCCACGTTGAGCCCGTCGATGAAGCCGGCGAACTCGGCCAGCGCGGTGAGCGGCAGGACCACGTCCTCGTTCATCTTGAAGGCGTTGGTGCGCCGGGCGATGGCGCCCAGCTTCTTCCGGTCGGCCCAGAACTTCCTGGACTCGGCGGCGTCGCGCGCCTCGAAGAGGAGGGTGTTGGGATGGGGCTCCAGGATGGCGCGGATGGTGGCCACGCCGCGGGCCGCCTCCTCGGCCGAGTGGCCCACCACGTCGATGAGCAGCACCGCCTTGGGCGTCTCGGCGCGCGGCGCCTTGACCTCGTACTGGATGGCCCGGACGTACTCGTCGTCGAAGTGCTCCAGGGCCATGAGCGCCTCCTGCCCCCGGTTGGGGAAGGGGAAGGCGCGGGAGAGCTGCAGGATGACCTGGGAGGCCTCCTCCATGTCCGGCCCGAAGAACTCCAGGCAGAGGGTCCGCTGGGCCTCGTACTCGGGGTAGAGGATGAACTCGGCCGAGGTGATGACGCCGTCGGTCCCCTCCTTCTGCAGCCCCGGCACGCCGCCCAGGGCCTTGTTGGTGATGTCCTTCCAGAGCCCCTTCTTGCGGATCTCGCCGCCGGAGAGGGCGATGCGCTTCAGCGGCGCACCGTCCTCGCCCTGCACCTCGAAGGTGACGGTGTCCTCCGGCAGGATCTTGCGGAGCTGGTGGTCGACGCGGCGCACCGTCCAGGCGCGCCCGGACGGCATGGCGATGCGCCAGGAGAGCAGGTTGTCGATGCAGGTGCCCCACAGGACGCAGTCCTTGCCGCCGGCGTTCTCGGCGATGTTGCCGCCGATGGTGCAGGCCCAGGCGCTGGTGGGGTCGGTGGCGAAGACCAGCCCCCGCTCGGCCGCGTACTCCATGGCCTTCTCGGTGATGACGCCGGCCTCCAGCTCCAGCACCGTGGCGCGCCCGGTGCCGCCGCCGTGGAGCGGCAGGTCCCGCTCGGTGAGCCCGCGCACGCGGTTGAGCTTCTCGGTGTTGACCACCACGCAGCCGGGGCGCAGCGGCACCGCGCCGCCGGTCAGGCCGGTGCCGGCGCCGCGGGGGATGGCCTTGAGCCCCAGCCGCGCGATGGCGGCCAGCAGCGGCGCCACCTGGCGCTCCTGGTCCGGCATGGCCACGGCGGTGGGCAGGTGGAGGCGCCAGTCGGTGGCGTCGGTGGCGTGGGAGACCAGCGTGAAGGGGTCGAAGAGGACGTTCTGCGGCCCCACCACCGCGCCCAGCTCGCGCACCAGCCGGCGGCGCAGCTCGGGCAGCCCCTCCACCTCCTCCCGGAAGCGGGCCAGCAGCGCCCGGCACTCGGCCAGGATCTCGAGGACGCGCGGCTCGCCGCCGGCGTTCCGCTCCACCACCCGCAGGTCCTTGCCGGCGTGGTCCAGCAGCCGCTTGCGCCGCCTGGGCGAGTCGATCAGCTCCTGGAGCAGGAAGGGGTTGCGCCGGTGGATCAGCAGCTCGCCGAAGAAGCGCGAGAGCAGCCGGGCCGAGCGGCCGGTGACGCGCCGGCTCCGCAGCTCCTCCAGCCGGTCCCACACCTGCGGGCCGAGCAGGAAGTTGACGGCCTGGCGGTCGTCCGCGGAGGTGTAGTTGAAGGGGATCTCGCGCAGCGGGGTGGTTCGTGCCGTCATCGTGCCTCGCCGGGGCCTCGCCGTGGAGTGGGCAGGCCTGGTGGTTCGCCGGGGCGTCGCAAGATAGCAGCTTTCGGGGCGGAGGGCGGCGCGGCGGTGCCCGGCCCGTGCAAGCGGCGCTTTACGCCGCGGCCCGTCCCGGGCCCACCCGGCCCGGGCTGGCCACGGCCGGGGCCTTGCCGCCCCGCGGTCCCGGTGGTCTGCTCGAGGCCGGGCGCGGGGTGGCCCGGAGGCCGGATGATCCTGGAGTGGACCAGCGCGCTGCGGGTCGGGGTCGAGCAGATCGACGAGCAGCACCAGGAGCTGTTCCGCCGGGCCGAGCGGCTGGTCCTGGCCCTCGAGGCGGGCCACCGCGCCGACGTCGACCCGCTCCTCCGCTACCTGACCGACTACGTCGTCTCGCACTTCGAGTTCGAGGAGCGCTGGATGGCCGAGGCCGAGTACCCGGGCCTCGAGGCGCACCGCGACGCCCACCGGCGCTTCATGGACGATCTGCGCGAGCGGACGCGGGAGTACCGGCGCCAGGGGCCCACCAGGCAGGTGGCGGCCTCGGCGCGGGGCTGGCTCACCGCCTGGTTCGAGCACCACATCGCCGGGGCCGACGTCAAGCTGGGGCACTGGCTGGCGTCGCGCGAGCGCCACCCGCCGCACTGACTCCGGAGTCGACGCACCGCGCCGGATTGGTGTCGACTTGGCGCCGGGCGCCATGCTCTCCTGGGAGCGTCCTCCCCACCCACAGCGGGCGGCCCGCGGGCCGCTCCCAGCACCAGGAGTCCACGTGACGATCCCGTTTCGCAGGGTCATGGCCGCGAACCGCGGCGAGATCGCCATCCGCATCTTCCGGGCCTGCACCGAGCTGGGCATCCAGACGGTGGCCATCTACTCGGAGGAGGATCGGCTCTCGCTGCACCGCTACAAGGCCGACGAGGCCTACCTGGTCGGCAAGGGCAAGGCGCCCATCGACGCCTACCTGGGCATCGACGAGATCGTGGGCCTGGCCAGGCGGCTGGAGGTGGACGCCATCCACCCCGGCTACGGCTTCCTCTCCGAGAACGCGGAGTTCGCCGAGGCCTGCGAGCGGAGCGGCATCGTCTTCATCGGCCCGACCGCCGAGATGCAGCGCAAGCTGGGCGACAAGGTGGCCGGGCGCAAGGCCGCCCTCGCGGCCGGCGTGCCGGTGGTGCCGGGCACGGCCGAGCCGGTGCGCCACGACGAGGAGGCGCTGCTCTTCGCCAAGCAGGCCGGCTACCCCATCATCGTCAAGGCGGCGGGCGGCGGCGGCGGCCGCGGCATGCGAGTGGCCCGCGACCAGCGCGAGCTCCTGGAGGGGCTCGTCAGCGCCCGCAGCGAGGCCAAGGCGGCCTTCGGCAACCCGGCCGTCTTCCTGGAGCGCTACATCGAGCGGCCCAAGCACATCGAGGTGCAGGTGCTGGGCGACCAGCACGGCAACCTGGTGCACCTCTTCGAGCGCGACTGCTCCATCCAGCGGCGGCACCAGAAGGTGGTGGAGTTCGCCCCCTCGCTGGCCATCA
This sequence comes from Myxococcales bacterium, assembly GCA_021779335.1. GTDB lineage: Bacteria > Myxococcota > Myxococcia > Myxococcales > Anaeromyxobacteraceae > JADKCZ01. The sequence goes on from JAJYAW010000006.1 coordinate 5,322, forward strand.
GCGAGGCGCAGCGCCAGGCCATCTGCGGCGACGCGCTCAAGATCGCCCGCAGCGTGGGCTACCGCAACGCCGGCACCTGGGAGTTCCTGGTCGACCAGGAGGGGAGGCACTACTTCATCGAGGTCAACCCGCGCATCCAGGTGGAGCACACCGTCACCGAGATGATCACGGGCCGCAACCTGGTGCAGGCGCAGATCCTGGTGGCGCAGGGCAAGCGGCTCTCCGACCCCGAGATCGCCATCGCCAGCCAGGCCGACGTGCAGATGCGCGGCTACGCCATCCAGTGCCGCATCACCACCGAGGATCCGCAGAACGGCTTCGCCCCCGACTACGGCGTGCTCAAGGCCTACCGCTCGCCGGGCGGCGCCGGGGTGCGGCTCGACGCCGGCTCGGCCTTCGGCGGCGCCGTCATCACGCCGCACTACGACTCGCTGCTGGTGAAGATCTCCTGCTGGGGGCTGCGCTTCGCGTCGGCGGCCAGCGTCATGGACCGCAGCCTGGCCGAGTTCCGCATCCGCGGCGTCAAGACCAACATCCCGTTCCTCGAGAACGTGATGCGCCACCCGGTCTTCCTGGCGGGCCAGTGCGACACCTCCTTCATCGAGGCCCACCCCGAGCTCCTGCAGGCGGCCCAGAAGAAGGACCGCGGCACCAAGCTGCTCAAGTACCTGGGCGAGGTGACGGTCAACGGGTCGCCCGGCGTGGCCAGGCCGCTGCGCCCCTCGGAGCTCCGCGAGGCGCGGCTGCCCAGGGTGGACCTGACCAGGCCGCCGCCGCGCGGCACCAAGCAGCTGCTCGACGAGCAGGGGCCGGAGGCGCTGGCCAGGTGGGCCCTGGCGCAGCCGGGGGTGCTCTTCACCGACACCACCATGCGCGACGCGCACCAGTCGCTGCTGGCCACCCGCGTGCGCACCCACGACCTCTTGCGCATCGCGCCGGCCACGGCGCACCTCGGGGCGGGGCTCTTCAGCCTGGAGTGCTGGGGCGGCGCCACCTTCGACGTGGCCATGCGCTTCCTCAAGGAGGACCCCTGGGCCCGGCTCTCGGCGCTGCGCCGAGCCATCCCCAACCTCCTCTTCCAGATGCTGCTGCGCGGCTCCAACGCGGTCGGCTACACCAACTACCCGGACAACGTGGTGGAGAAGTTCGTCCACGAGGCGGCGGCGGGCGGCGTGGACGTCTTCCGCGTCTTCGACGCCCTCAACTGGACCAAGGGCATGACGGTGGCCTGCGAGGCGGTGCGCAAGGAGGGCAAGGTGCTGGAGGCCGCCCTCTGCTACACGGGCGACATCACCGATCCCAGCCGCACCAAGTACCCCCTCGACTACTACGTCAAGCTGGCCAAGGAGCTGGAGCGGATGGGCGCCCACTTCCTGGGCATCAAGGACATGGCGGGCCTGCTCAAGCCCTTCGCGGCCGCCCAGCTCGTCGGCGCGCTCAAGCAGGAGGTCGGCATCCCCATCCACCTGCACACCCACGACACCTCCGGCGTGGCCTCGGCCACGCTGCTGGAGGCGGCCAAGGCCGGGGTGGACGTGGTGGACGCGGCGCTCTCCTCGCTCTCCGGCCTCACCTCCCAGCCCAACCTCAACTCGCTGGCGGCGGTGCTGGCCGGCAGCCGGTGGGATCCCAGGCTGGACCAGGCCGGCCTGCAGGAGCTGGCCAACTACTGGGAGACGGTGCGCGAGTACTACGCGCCGTTCGAGTCCGGCCTGAAGAGCGGCACCGCCGAGGTCTACCGCCACGAGATCCCGGGCGGCCAGTACTCCAACTACAAGCCGCAGGTGGCCGGGCTGGGCCTCCTCGACAAGTGGGAGGAGTGCAAGGACATGTACCGCCAGGTCAACCTGCTCTTCGGCGACCTCATCAAGGTGACGCCCTCCTCCAAGGTGGTGGGCGACATGGCGATGTTCCTGGTGAAGAACGACCTGCAGCCGGACGACCTGTTCACCGAGAAGGGCAAGGACCTGGCCTTCCCGGAGTCGGTGGTCGGCCTGGCCAAGGGCATGCTGGGCCAGCCCTACGGCGGCTTCCCCAGGCGGCTCCAGGAGGTCATCCTGCGCGGCGTCGAGCCCATCACCCACCGGCCCGGCGAGCTCCTCGAGCCGGCCGACCTGGAGGCGGAGCGGCAGAAGGCGGCCGAGAAGACCGGCGCGCCGGTGGACGACCGGGCGCTGGCCTCCTGGCTGCTCTACCCCAACGTCTACCCGGACCTGGTGCGCCACCGCGACGAGTACTCCGACACGTCGGTGGTGCCGACCCCGGTCTTCTTCTACGGGCTGGAGGCGGGGCAGGAGACCACCATCGAGATCGAGCCGGGCAAGACGCTCATCGTCCGGCTGGTCACCGTCGGCAAGCTCCAGTCCGACGGCACCCGCGAGCTGTTCTTCGAGCTCAACGGCGAGGGGCGCAACGTCACCGTGCGCGACCAGTCGGCGGCCAGCGGCAGCGCGGTGCGCCTCAAGGCCGAGAAGGGCAACGCGGCCCAGGTGGGCGCGCCCATGCCGGGCAAGGTCCTCAAGGTGAACGTCAAGCCGGGCGATCGGGTCAAGGCCGGCGCCGTCCTGATGGTCACCGAGGCCATGAAGATGGAGACCAACGTCAAGGCCAAGGCGGACTGCCTGGTGGCCGAGGTGAAGTTCAAGGAGGGCGACAAGGTCGAGAAGGAGGACCTCATCATCGTGCTGGGCTGACCGACGGCGCGCCCGCCCCACCAGGGCTCGCGGCACGCCGCACCTGGGGAGGGCCATCGAGGGGCCGAAGCGTTATCTCACCCTTGCGCGAGGGCTCCGCCTCGCGCTTGCGTGGAGGCCGCGCCCCGATGGCTCCAGCCGTGAACGACTTCTCGCTCCAGGTGGCCACCGTCAACGGCTCCGGGTCGCAGAGCTCCAACAGCGTGCTCCTGCGCGCGCTCTTCCAGATGGGGATCCCGGTCTCGGGGAAGAACCTCTTCCCCTCCAACATCGCCGGCCTGCCCACCTGGTACACCATCCGGGCCTCCCGCGACGGCTGGGTGGCCCGCAAGAAGGAGCTCGACCTCCTCGTCGCCATGAACGGGGAGACGGCCGCCGAGGACGTGGCCGCGCTCCGCCCCGGGACGCCGGTGGTCTACGACGCGCCGCTCGGGCTGGACCAGGGCCGGGCCGACCTGGGCTGGTACCCGGTCCCTTTCGACGCCCTGGTGGCGCCGCTCGCCCCGGACGCCAAGCTCAGGAAGCTCCTGCGCAACATGGTCTACGTGGGGACGCTGTCGCGCCTCCTCGAGCTGGAGCTCCCCGAGGTGGAGCTCGCCATCGGGCGCGTCTTCGACGGCAAGCCGAAGGCGGTGGCGCTCAACGTGGCCGCGGCCCGCGCCGGTTTCGAGCACGCCGGGGCCTTCACGCGACCCCCCGGCCTCGCGGCGCGGCGCATGGACGCCACGCGCGGCAAGATCATCGTGGACGGCAACGCCGCCGCGGCGCACGGCGCCTTGTTCGGCGGGGTGACGGTGCTGGCCTGGTACCCCATCACGCCGTCCTCCTCGCTCGCCGAGGCGCTCATCGCCGACCTCGCGGCGCACCGCCGGGGGCCGGACGGCACGCCCAGCTACGCCGTGGTGCAGGCGGAGGACGAGCTCAGCGCCATCGGCATGGTGCTGGGCGCGGGCTGGGCCGGGGCGCGCGCCATGACCGCCACCAGCGGCCCCGGCATCTCGCTCATGGGCGAGCTGGCGGGCCTGGGCGCCTACGCGGAGATCCCGGCGGTGGTGTGGGACGTCCAGCGGGTCGGCCCGTCCACCGGGCTGCCCACCCGCACGCAGCAGGCGGACCTCCTCTCCACCGCCTTCCTCTCCCACGGCGACACGGGGCACCCGCTGCTCCTGCCCGGCTCGGTGGAGGAGTGCTTCACCTTCGGGCACCAGGCCTTCGACCTGGCGGAGCGGCTGCAGACCCCGGTCTTCGTCCTCTCCGACCTCGACCTGGGCATGAACCAGTGGATGGCGGAGCCGTTCCGGTACCCGGAGGCGCCCATGGATCGGGGCAAGGTGCTGGGCCGGGCCGACCTGGAGCGCCTGGGCGGCTTCGCCCGCTACGCCGACGTGGACGGCGACGGCATCGGCTGGCGGACGCTGCCGGGCACCGACCACCCGCGGGCCGCCTACTTCACCCGCGGCTCCGGCCACGACGAGCGGGCCGGCTACAGCGAGAAGGGCGAGGTCTACGAGAAGAACATGCTGCGGCTGGCGCGCAAGCTCGACGGCGCGCGCGCCCTCCTGCCGGAGCCGGTGGCGACCGGGGCCGGGGCGGAGGTGGGCGTCGTCGCCTTCGGCTCCTCGGATCCGGCGGTGCGGGAGAGCCGGGCCCAGCTCGCGGCGGAGCGGGGCCTGGCGGTGGACTACCTGCGGGTGCGCGCCTGGCCCTTCGCCGCCGCGGTGCGCGACTTCGTGGCGGCCCACCAGCGCGTCTACGTGGTGGAGCAGAACCGGGACGGGCAGCTGGCCGGCCTGCTGCGGCTCGAGCTGGCGGCGCCGCTGGCGGGCCGGCTGCGGTCGCTGGCGCGCAGCGACGGGCTGCCCCTGGACGCCCGCACCGTCACCGACGCCGTCCTGGCCCACGAGGAGGCCTGACCATGGCCAGCACGAGCACCGCCCCGGCCGCGCCCGCGGAGCCCAGGGTCAACCGGCTCGGCCTGCCCATCCTCGAGTACCGGGGCGGCAAGACCACCCTCTGCGCCGGCTGCGGCCACAACGCCATCTCGGAGCGGATCCTGGAGGCGTACTTCGACCTGGGCATCCCGCCGGAGCAGGTGGCCAAGTTCTCCGGCATCGGCTGCTCCTCCAAGAGCCCCGCCTACTTCCTGGGGCGCTCCCACGCCTTCAACGGCGTGCACGGGCGCATGCCCGCGGTGGCCACCGGGGCGCTGCTCGCCAACCGGACGCTCCACGGCGTCGGCGTCTCGGGCGACGGCGACACCGCCTCCATCGGCATGGGACAGTTCGTCCACCTGATGCGCCGCAACCTGCCGCTCGTCTACGTCATCGAGGACAACGGCGTCTACGGGCTGACCAAGGGGCAGTTCTCCGCCACCGCCGACCCCGGCTCGGTGCTCAAGGGGGGCGCGGTGGCCGACCTGCCCGCCATCGACACCTGCGCGCTGGCCATCCAGCTCGGCGCCGGCTTCGTGGCCCGCTCCTTCTCCGGCGACAAGAAGCAGCTCTCGGCGCTGCTGCACGCCGCCATCGCCCACGGCGGGACGGCGCTGCTCGACGTCATCTCGCCGTGCGTCACCTTCAACGACCACCAGGGCTCCACCAAGAGCTTCGCCTACGTGAAGGCGCACGACGAGCCGCTCCAGGAGCTCTCCTTCGTGCCGGCGCTCGAGGAGATCACGCTGGATCACGAGCCCGGCACCACCGCCGAGGTGACGCTCCATGACGGCTCCCGGCTGCGCCTCCGCAAGCTGGAGGCCGGCTACGATCCGCGCCAGCGGGCCGCCGCGGTGGCCCGGCTCATGGGCGCCCAGGCCGCCGGGGAGGTGCTGACCGGCCTGCTCTTCGTGGACCCCCTGGCGCCCACCCTGGTGGACCGGCTGGGGCTGCCGCCGGAGCCGCTCGCCACGCTGCCGCCGGAGCGGGTGCGGCCGCCCCGGGCGGTTCTCGACGCCATCAACGCCTCGCTGCGCTAGGGTCCACCCCATGCCCACCACCGCCATCCGCATCCACCAGACCGGTGGCCCCGAGGTGCTGAAGCTCGAGGCCCTGGAGCTGCCCGCCCCCGGGCCGGGGGAGGCGCAGGTCGTCCACCAGGCCATCGGCGTCAACTTCGTCGACACCTACCACCGCAGCGGGCTCTACCCGCTGCCGCTCCCGTCCGGCCTGGGCGTGGAGGCGGCCGGCGTGGTGGAGGCGGTGGGGCCGGGGGTGACCGGCGTGAAGAAGGGCGACCGGGTGGCCTACCTCGGCGCGCCCGGGGCGTACGCCCAGGCCCGCAACGTGGCGGCCGACCGCCTGGTGGCGCTGCCCGAGGGCGTCTCCGCCGAGCTGGCCGCGGCGGCCTTCATGAAGGGGCTCACGGTCCACATGCTGGTGACCCGCTACCGCCCGGCCCGGGCCGGCGACGCGGTCGTGGTGTGGGCGGCGGCCGGCGGCGTGGGGCAGCTGCTGGTGCAGTGGCTCAAGGCCATCGGCGCCGAGGTCATCGCCGTGGTCGGGTCGGACGAGAAGGCGGCCACCGTCAAGGCCCTCGGCGCGGCCCACGCGCTGGTGACGCCGCGCGACGACGTGGCGGCGCGGGTGCGGGCGCTCACCGGCGGCGTGCCGGTGGTCTACGACTCGGTGGGGAAGGCCAGCTTCGAGGTGTCGCTCGACTGCCTGGCGCCGTTCGGCCTGCTGGTGAGCTACGGCAACGCCTCCGGGCCGGTGCCGCCCTTCGACCCCGCGCTGCTGGGCCGCAAGGGCGCGGCCTGCGTGGGGCGCCCCAGCGTCTTCCCGCACGTGGCGCGGCGCGCCGACCTGGACCAGGCGGCGGCGGCGCTCTTCGCTCGCCTGGCCGACGGGCGGGTCGAGGTGGCGGTGGGGGGGCGGTGGCCGCTCGCCGAGGCGGCGGCGGCCCACCGGGCGCTGGAGTCGCGCGCCACCAGCGGGTCGCTGGTGCTGCGGCCCTGAGCGGCGCCGGCGCGCCCGCCCCGGGCTACTTCTTCTTGAGCGCGTCGATCTCGGCGTTCTGCGTGGCGACCAGCTTCTCCAGCCGGCGGATGTCCTCGCGGCGCGTGGAGAGCTCGGCCTCCAGCGCGATCTTCTCGTCGCGGAGCTTCAGGTAGCCGTTCATGAGCCCCTGCACCTGGGCCACGACGCCGGTCAGATCCTTGGTGTCCGTCATGGTGCTGTCCTCTTCGGCAAGGACGGCGCCCCCGGTGGGCGGCGTCGTCGGAGTGGGTGGGCCACGGGCCTGACGCTTCGGGATCCCGGGGCCGCGAGGGCGCGCAGACTCGCACGGCCGGGGTGCGGGTGTCCAGCCCGGACCGCCCCAGCCCGGACCGCCCCGGGGAGGCCCTCCGCGTCCGGCCGCCGGGGCGCTCGCGCCGCAGGCGGTGGAGGCCTCGAAGGTCGCGGGCCGTGCGCGCCACCGCGCGTGCGCCCGTGTCGTCCCGCGAAGCGGGGCTGTCGCCGTCCCCGAGATCGTCGCACACTGGCTGCCGATGTGTGGCGCGGAGGGAGGGCTTCGGTGTCGGTGGGTCGTCGCGGCGCGGTCGTGACCTTGCTCCTCGCGAGCGGGTGCGGCCAGGTCGTGGCGCCCGGGGCGCCGCAGCAGCTCGACGTGCACGGTGTCACGGTGGTGCTGGCGACGAGCGCGCCGTTCTCGCAGGCGCCCGACTTCCCGGCGCGCATCGAGAGCACGCTGGCCGCGGCGCTTGCCTACTGGGGCGGTGGCTGGACGGATCTCGACGGGTCGACCGTCGTGCTCTCCGACGCGCCGCACGTCGCCTGCGGGACGTCGAGTTCGGCCCTCGGGTGCCAGGAGGGGCGATCGATCCGGCTCACGGTGCAGGACCCCTCCGTCGGCCAGTTCGTCTGCGTCGAGCAGACGGTCCTCGTCCACGAGGTCGGCCACGCCGTGACGGGCGACCCGATGCACCTGGACCCGCGCTGGATGGAGCTCGAGCCGGTGGAGCAGGCGCTGGAAGGACGTATCGGATACACCCAAGAGGGTCTGGTCCCCTGTGTCCTCTATGTGAGCGTCTGGCGGCACCTCATCGGGGTTCCCTGAGCCCTCGAAGATACTCAGTGGATTCAGACGCGTGGCGTCATGAGGTCCCTTCCGACGCCCGCACCCCCTGTCCGGACGCCAGGCAGATGTAGTTATATCAGCTACTTACGCCTAGCCTCGTTGGAGGTTTGTTGAGCGACGTCAAAGTGCGTAGATAGCTCCGGCTTGATGTCCCGTGTTCGAGTGTCGCTCGTGCGCGGGTCAAGCCCAGGAGACCCATCCAGTGCACCTGCCACAAGCGGTCCGTCTCGCAGTGCTCCCCTTCACTCTCGCCACCCTCGGCGCCTGCTCCGCGACGGTCAGCGCGCCCGAGCAGGCCGCGTCGCCCAAGCCGGCCGCCACCTCCGTGGTGGTCGCCGTCGAGCCCAGCAGCCCCAGCCTGCGCCCATCCGAGGCCGTGGCCTTCGCCGCCGCGGTCACCGGCGCCGTGAACACCTCGGTGCGCTGGTCGGTGCGCGAGACCGGCGGCGGCGCCATCGACGGCACCGGGCGGTACCTCGCGCCGGCCGTCGCGGGGACCTTCCACGTGGACGCGACCAGCGTGGCCGACCCGGCCGCCACCGCGGCCGCCACGGTCACGGTTGCGGCCCCGCCCCCGCCCCCGGTGGTGGTCTCGGTGACCCCGTCCGCCTCGTCGGTCGACGCGTGCCACTCGCTCACGCTCACCGCCGCCGTGGGCGGGACGACCGACACGGCCGTCACGTGGGCGGTGCTGGAGGGGGCGGCGGGCGGGGCCGTCACGCCGGCCGGCGTCTACACCGCGCCGTCGAGCGGCGGCACCTACCACCTCGTCGCCACGAGCGCGGCCGATCCCGCCAGCAGCGCCACCGCCGTCGTCACCGTCGTGGAGCGCGTGCTCTCGGTCGAGGTGACCCCTCCCTCCGCCAGCGTGCAGACCGGGGCCGCGGCCCAGTTCACCGCCACCGTGACGACCACCTGCGGGCGCTTCGCCACCGCCGCCAGCATCGGCCCCGCCGGCCGCGTCGTCACGAACTGACGCGGGGGGGAGGACGCCGGGGCCCCACCCCAGGAAACGGCCTCGCGCTCCCTGTTCCCGAATCGTGCTCGGCCGTCTAGGCCTGCTTGATCTCGTGCACCAGCTGCGCCAGCGAGGCCTTGGCGTCGCCGAAGAGCATGGAGGTGTTCGCGGCGTGGAAGAGCTCGTTCTCGATGCCGGCGAAGCCGGGGCTCATGGAGCGCTTCAGCACGATGACGTGCCTGGCCTGGTCGACGTCCAGGATGGGCATCCCGTAGATGGGCGAGGACCTGTCGGTGCGGGCGGCCGGGTTGACGACGTCGTTGGCGCCGATGACCAGGGCCACGTCGGCGTTCTTGAACTCTCCGTTGATCTCCTCCATCTCCTTGAGCCGATCGTAGGGGATGTCGGCCTCCGCCAGCAGCACGTTCATGTGGCCGGGCATGCGGCCGGCCACCGGGTGGATGGCGTAGAGCACGGTGCCGCCGTTCCTCTCGATGAGCTGGGCCATCTCGCGCACCTGGTGCTGCGCCTGGGCCACGGCCATGCCGTACCCTGGCACCACGATGACGAGGCGCGCGTAGGCCAGCTCGGTGGCGGCGTCCTCGGGGGTGATGGCGCGGACCGCCACGTCCCGGGCCGGCGCGGCGGAGGGCGGCGGGGGCGCGCCGAAGGCGCCGAAGAGGACGTTGCCGAAGGAGCGGTTCATGGCCTTCGACATGACGACGGAGAGGATGAAGCCGGAGGCGCCGTCGAGCGCGCCGGCGATGATGAGCACGTTGTTGCCGATGGCGAAGCCGGTGGCCGAGGAGGCCAGGCCGGCGTAGCTGTTGAGCAGCGAGATGACCACCGGCATGTCGGCGCCGCCGATGGGGAGCACGAGCGAGACGCCGAAGAGGAGCCCCACGGCCAGCATGGCGAGGAAGGCGGCGGGGTGCTGCGGCGCCACCACCAGCCAGGCCATGAGCCCCACGCCCGCCAGAAAGAGGCCGGCCGAGAGCAGGTTCTGGCCGCGGAAGGTGAGGGGGCGCCCGGGCAGGAACTCCTGCAGCTTGCCGAAGGCCATGAAGCTGCCGGTGACGGTGAGCGACCCGAAGAGCACCTCGAAGCCGAGCGCCGCCATCTGGCCGTGCCCCGGCCCGCCGGGCAGGCCGGCCAGGTGGCGGTACTCCGCCACGCCCACCAGCGTGGCCGCGATGGCGCCGAACATGTGGCTGATGGCGATGCGCTGCGGCATGGCCGTCATGGGCACCCGCGTGCCGAGCGGCCAGCCGATGGCCGTCCCCAGCGCCAGGCCGGCCAGGATCCAGCCGTAGGAGACGATCTCGTGGTGCACCAGCGTGCCCACGATGGCCAGCAGCATGCCCAGGGCGGCCAGCTGCATGCCGCGGCGGGCCCGGTCCGGCACGGTCAGGCTCTTCAGGCCGAGGACGAAGAGGATCGAGGAGATCAGGTAGGCGCCCTCGATGAAGGCCTCGCGGGCGCCGGAGAGGGCCGGCGGGGCCAGCTCGACGGGGCTCACCGGGCCCGCCCCTTCGGGCCGCCCTCGCGCTTGAACATCCTGAGCATCCGGTCGGTGATGATGAACCCGCCCACCACGTTGATGGTGGCGCAGGTCACGGCCAGGAAGCCGAGCACGGCGGAGAGCGTGCCGCGGTCGGTGGCGCCCGCCAGCACGAGCGAGCCCACCAGCGAGATGGCGCTGATGGCGTTGGTGGCCGACATGAGGGGCGTGTGGAGCAGCGCCGGCACCTTGGTGATGACGAAGAAGCCGACGAAGCCGGCCAGGATGAAGACGTAGAGCTCGATGAGCTGCAGGTTCATGTCAGCGGACCCTCCCGTCGTGCACCACCAGCATGGCGCCGGTGATCTCGTCGGCGGGGTCGAGCCGGAGCGCCCCCTCGGCGGTGGAGAGGTGCGCCAGCACGGCCAGGACGTTGCGGCCGTACGCCTGGCTGGCGTGGTGCGGGATGGTGGCGGCCAGGTCGAGCGGGCCCAGGATGGTGACGCCGTGGGCCTCCACGGTCTCGCCGGCCCTGGTCAGCTCGCAGTTGCCGCCGGTCTCGGCGGCCAGGTCGACGATCACCGAGCCGGGGCGCATGGCGCCCACCATCCGGGCGGTCACCAGCCGCGGCGCCGGCTTGCCCGGGACGGCCGCCGTCGTCACGACCAGGTCCTGGTCCTTGAGGTGGCCGGCGATGGCCTCGAGCACCCGCGCCTGCTCGTCCCGTCCGAGCTCCTGGGCGTAGCCGCCCGGCCCCTCGGCGGCCACCGCCGGCACCTCCACGAAGGCCGCTCCGAGCGACTGGACCTGCTCCTTGACCGCCGGCCGCACGTCGAAGGCGGAGGTGATGGCCCCGAGGCGGCGGGCCGTCGCCAGCGCCTGCAGCCCGGCCACCCCGGCGCCGATCACGAAGGCCCGGGCCGGCGCCAGCGTGCCGGCCGCGGTGGTCATCATGGGGAGGATGCGCGAAAGCGCGACGGCGCCCAGCAGCACCGCCTTGTAGCCGGCCAGGGAGGCCTGGGAGGTGAGGGCGTCCATGGCCTGGGCGCGCGTGGTGCGCGGGACCTTCTCCATGGCCAGGGCGTCCACGCCGCGCGCGGCCAGCCGGTCCAGCAGCGGCGCCGACCGGTCGGGCTGGAGCAGCGCCACCAGGAGCGCGCCCCGGGGCAGCCGGTCCGACGCCTCCGGCGAGGGCCGGCACACCGCCACCACGACCTCGGCGCGGTCGAGCGCCTCGCCGACGGTCCCGACCCGGGCGCCGGCCGCGGCGTAGGCCTCGTCGCCGAAGCCCGCAGCGACGCCCGCCTCGCGCTCGACCCGGACCTCGTGCCCCGCCTTGACGAGCCGGGCCACCGTCTCGGGCACCAGCGCCACGCGCCGCTCGCCCGCGGCCGACTCCCTCAGCACCGCGATCTGCATCGCCACCTCGCGACCCCTCGTGTAGACCGCCCCTCCCGGTCCAGATATGCCCCTTCCGGGTAGGAGGAACGAGAAGTGAAGGGCGGCGGCGCCAGCCCTCCACGGGGCACCCCGTCGAGACTCGCCTATCGGCGTGAACGTGACCCACGGTGCTGCTAGTGATCGCTCCACCACGCAGCGTCACCGAGGAGGATCGATGGCCACCATCCGCAAGCACGTGACCCGCGACATCGCCACGCTCGAAGCCAGCGCCCCGTGCCGCGAGGCGGCCAGGCTCATGGCCGATCGGAAGATCGGCTCCGTGGCGGTGCAGGTGGACGGCCACATCCTCGGGCTCTGCACCGAGCGCGACCTCGTCGTGACGGTCCTGGCGCGCGGCGGCGACGGCTCGCAGCCGGTCAAGCAGGCCATGCGCACGCTGCCGCGGGTGGAGCCGAGCGCGTCGGAGACCGACTGCGCCGAGCTCATGAAGCGCCACTCCAGCCGTCACCTCCTGGTGGAGGAGATGGGCGAGGTCATCGGCGTGGTCTCCATGCGGGACCTCATCCAGGTGATGCTCGACGAGAAGCAGTACGTCATCGAGCAGCTGCACGAGTACATCGGCAGGGGGTAGCGCCGCGGCGCCGCGGCGGCCTACGGCTTGTTCTTCACCAGGGTCTCGATCCAGCTCTCCGTCTGCGGCGGGAGCGGCACCTGGCGCTTCCAGTCACCCAGGGAGAAGGCGCGCATGACCTCCCGCTGCTGCTCCGGCGTGAGGGCCGGCGAGAGGACCTGCAGCACCACCACGTGCCCCGCCTGGTCCCGCCCCATCTTCACCACGACCTGGTCGACCTCCGCGAGCGGAACGGCCTGCATCGCCACGGTCCCCATGGCGGCCGGGTTCGTCTCCGGCAGCACGTTGGCCTTGGGCGACTGGTAGGGGCGTGGGCCCGGGGCGGCGCAGGCCAGCGCGGAGACGAGGGCGGCGGCGACGGCGGCGGACCGGTGCGTGGGAGGGCGCGAGGGGGCCATGCGGCCAGTCTACACCCCGCGTGGCGCGGCAGGGCGCCGCGCCCCGCGCCGTGACGGCTTGACCCGCGGTGCTGCGAGCGGGACGATCCGCGCGTCGGCCGGCGGCGGGGCCGGCGGGAAGGGGGCGCGCATGACGGGCGCGCCGCGGCTGCCGGTCTTCCAGGCCACGGGGATCACCAAGGTCTACCGGATGGGCGAGGTGGAGGTGCGCGCCCTCCGCGGCGTGGACGTCACCTTCCGGGAGGGCGAGTTCGTGGTGCTGCTCGGCCCCTCCGGCTCCGGCAAGTCCACGCTGCTCAACGTGCTGGGCGGCCTCGACGTCCCCACCGCCGGCTCGGTGCGCTGGCGCGACCACGACCTGGCCGTCCCCGACGAGGCGCTGCTGACCCGCTACCGGCGCGACCACGTCGGCTTCGTCTTCCAGTTCTACAACCTGGTGCCGAGCCTGACGGCCCGGGAGAACGTGGCGCTGGCCGCCGAGATCGCCCGCCGGCCCATGACTCCGGAGGAGGCGCTCGGGCTGGTCGGGCTCTCGGACCGGCTCGATCACTTCCCGGCCCAGCTCTCCGGCGGCGAGCAGCAGCGCGTGGCCATCGCCCGCGCGGTGGTGAAGCGGCCGGACGTGCTGCTCTGCGACGAGCCCACCGGCGCGCTCGACGCCGCCACCGGCCGGCTGGTGCTGGAGGTGCTGGCCAAGGTCAACCGCGACCTCGGCACCACCACGGTGGTCATCACCCACAACGCCTCCATCGCCGGCATGGCCGACCGCGTGCTGCTGCTGCGCGATGGCCTGGTGGTGCAGGAGCAGCTCAACGCGGCCCGGAAGGCCCCGCAGGAGATCGCCTGGTGAAGGTCCGCGCCCTCGACCGCAAGCTGCTGCGCGACCTGTGGCACCTGCGGGTGCAGGCGGCCGCGGTGGCGCTGCTCACGGCGTGCGGCGTGGCCACGTTCGTGGGCTCGGTCACCACCTGGCGGGCGCTGCAGCGGAGCCAGGCCGGCTACTACGCGGACCACCGCTTCCCCGACCTCTTCGCCGAGGTGCGGCGCGCGCCCGGCCCGCTGGCGGCCCGCCTGGCCGCCCTGCCCGGCGTGGCCGAGGTGGAGGCGCGCCTGGGCGCCTACGGCACGCTGGAGCTCGAGCGCGCCGCCGGCGCCTCCATCACGGCGCGCCTCATCTCCCAGCCGCCGGGCGGCTCGCGCCTCGACCGCCTCCACCTGCGCACCGGGCGCGGCCCGGCCCGGCCCGGCGAGGCGGCGGTGGGGGAGGGGTTCGCGCGGGCCTGGAGGATCGCCCCTGGCGACGCCCTGGCGGTGCTCGTCAACGGCCGGCGGGAGCAGCTCACGGTGGTGGGGGTGGCGGTCTCGCCCGGGACCATCTACGCCATCCGGCCCGGAGACATCTTCCCCGACGACCGCCACTTCGCGGTGGTCTGGGTGGACGAGGCCACCCTGGCCGCGGCCCTCGACCTGACCGGCGCGTGGAACGAGGTCGGCCTGGTGCTGGCGCCGGGCGCCGGGGCGCCCGAGGTGGTGGCGCGGGTGGACCGGCTGCTGGCCGCCGCCGGCGGCGGGGGGGCCTACGGGCGCGACCGGCACGTCTCGCACCGCTTCCTGACCGACGAGATCCGGCAGCTCAAGGCCATGGCGGCCGTGATCCCGTCGATCTTCATCGGCGTGGCCACCTTCATCGTCTCGCTGGTGCTGTCCCGGCTGGTGGCCACCCAGCGCGCCCAGATCGGCATGCTGAAGGCGCTGGGCTGGTCGGGGGCGCAGGTGGCGGGCCACTACGCGGGCATGGTGGCGGGCATGGCGCTGGCGGGCGGCGCGGTGGGGATCGGCGGCGGGCTGGCCATGGGCCAGTGGATGGCCGGCGTCTACGCGCGCTACTACCGGCTGCCGGAGCTGCGCTTCGAGGGCGATCTCCCGGTGGTGGCGCTGGCGCTGGCGCTGGCGCTGGGGGCCGCCCTGCTGGGGGCCGCCGGCGCGGTGTGGCGCGCCCTCGAGCTCCCGCCCGCCGAGGCGATGCGGCCGGCCGCGCCGCCCACCTACCGCCCCGGGCTGCTGGAGCGGCTCGGGCTGACCCGCTGGCTCTCGCAGCCCGGGCGCATGGTGGTGCGCGGCCTCTCCCGGCGCCCGCTGCGCGCCGCGCTGGCGGCGCTGGGGCTGTCCATGGCCGTGGCCGTGCTGCAGATCTCCGACTTCACGGAGGGGGCGACTTCCCTCATCCTCCGGCGCGAGCTCGAGGAGGGACAGCGGCACGACCTCTCGGTCACCTTCACCCAGCCGCGCGGACCGGCCGCCCTGGCCGAGCTGCGCGCCCTGCCGGGGGTGCTGGCGGTGGAGGGGGTCCGCGACGTGCCGGTGGTGCTGCACCACGGCCACCGCAGCTACCGGACCGGCCTGCGCGGCGTGGAGCCGGGCGCGCGGCTGGGGCGGCTGGTGGCCGCCGACGGGCAGGTGGTGCCGGTGCCTCCCTCCGGCCTGGTCGTGTCGCGGCAGCTGGCGGGCCTGCTGGCGGTCGAGCCCGGCGGCGTGATCACCGCCGAGGTCACCGAGGGCCGGCGCCCGGTGCTGGCGCTCCCGGTGGAGGCCACCGTGGACGACTTCCTCGGGGCCGGCGCCACCATGGCGCGCGCCGCGCTCTCGGCGAGCCTGGGCGAGGGGCCGCTCGCCACCGGGGCGTGGCTGGCCATCGACCCGGCCCGGGCCGGCGAGGTGCGGGCCCGCCTGGCGGCCCGCCCCGGCGTGCTGGGGGCCACCTGGCGCGCCGCCACGGTGGCCTCGGTGCGGGCCATCCTCGACGAGCTGATGGTCACCTACATGGCCGTCATCGGCCTGCTGGCCTCGGGCATCGCCGCCGGCGTCGTCTACAACACCGCGCGCATCGCCTGGGCGGAGCGGGAGCCCGAGCTGTCCACGCTGCGGGTCATCGGCTTCACGCGCGGTGAGACCTGGCGGATCGTGGCCGGAGAGGTGCTGGCGCTGCTGGTGGTCGCGCTGCCGCTCGGCGCCGTGCTGGGCGTGCTGGCCGTGCGCGGCGTCGCCGCCGCCATGTCCAACGACCTCTTCCGCATCCCCGCCGTGGTGGGGCGAGGCGAGGTGGCCTACGCGGCGGGGCTCACCACCGCGGTGACCCTGGCCGTCACGCTGCTGGCCCTCCGCTGGGTGGCGCGGCTGGACCTGGTGGGATCGCTCGATCGAAGGGACTGAGCCATGCGCCTCCGCACCGCCGTCACCGTCGTCCTGGCCGCCACCGCGCTGGCCGCCCTGGCGCTCTGGCTCCGCCCCGACCCGCCGCTGGTGGAGACCGCGCCGGTGGTGCGCGGTCCCATCCGCGAGGTGGTGGAGGGGACGGGGCGGACCAGGGTCCGGGAGCGCTACGTGGTGGCCGCGCCGGTCAACGGCCAGCTGGCGCGGCTCGACGCGGTGGAGGGGCAGCGGGTGGAGGCCGGCCAGGCGCTGGCGGTCATCGCCCCGGCCGCCCCGGTGCCGCTCGACGCCCGCACCCGGGCCGAGCTCGGGGCCCGGCTGGAGGCGGCG
>JAJYAW010000242.1 GCA_021779335.1 Myxococcales bacterium
CGCCGCGGGCCCTGGCGCTCGACGCCGCCGGCGGCGCGGTGGCCGGCGCGGCGCTGGGCGGGCTCGCCTCGGGCTGGGGGCTGCAGCAGGTGGTCATGGGCGCGGTGGTCGGCGCCGCCCTGGCGGTCACCGTGCTCGGCACCCACGGCGACGAGCGGCGGCGGGTGCTGGCCATCTTCCTGACCGCCTTCTTCGTGGTCTTCTTCTGGGCCGCCTACGAGCAGGCCGGCTCCTCGATGAACCTCTTCGCCGACAAGCACACCGACCTCGACGTCCTGCGCTGGAGGATCCCCTCGACCTGGTTCCAGTCGGTCAACGCGGTCTTCATCGTGGTCTTCGGGCCCGTCTTCGCCGCGCTCTGGGTCTGGCTGGCGCGCCGGGGCCGCGAGCCCTCCACGCCGGTCAAGATGGTCCTCGGCCTGGCGCTGCTCGGCGTCGGGTTCCTCTTCCTGGTGGCCGGCGGCGCCCGCGCCGACGGCGGCGCCCTGGTGAGCCCGCTCTGGCTGGTGGCGGCCTACGCCTTCCACACCTTCGGCGAGCTGTGCCTCTCCCCGGTCGGCCTCTCCTACGTGACCAAGATCGCCCCGGCCCGCTTCGCCTCGCTCCTCATGGGCGCCTGGTACCTGGCCAACGCGGCCGCCAACAAGCTGGCCGGCGCGCTGGCGGCCTACACGCCCACCCCCGGCGCGGCCCCGGCCGCGCCGCAGGGCGGCCTCGGCGGCCTCCTCCAGCGCGCCAGCCAGACCAACGCCGGCTTCTTCACCCTCTTCGTCGTCATGAGCCTGGCCGCCGCCGCGGCCATGCTCCTCTTCGTGCCGCTGCTGAAGCGGCTCACCGCCGGCGTCAAGGCCTGAGCCGCGCCCTCCAACCACCCGGAGCCCGCCCTTGCACCTCCACCTCGCCTCGCTCGCCGCCGCCGGCCTGTTGGCCGCGGCCCCCACGGCCCCGGCCGCGCCGGAGGCCCCGGCCCCGTACTCGACGGCCGAGACCAACCCGCTCCTCTCCGACTGGAAGACCCCCTTCGGCCTGCCGCCCTTCGGCGACATCAAGGAGGAGCACTTCCTCCCGGCCCTCCAGGTGGCCATGGCCGCCGAGCGGCGCGAGGTGGACGCCATCGCCGGCAACCCCGCCGCCCCCACCTTCGAGAACACGGTGGCGGCGCTCGACGGGACGGGGGAGCTGCTGGGGCGGGTCACCAGGGTCTTCTTCTCGCTCGTCGGCGCCGACACCAACGACAGGCTGCAGGCCATCAACCGGCAGGTCAGCCCGCTCCTCTCGGCCCACGCGGACGACATCGCGCTCGACCCGAGGCTCTTCCAGCGGGTCAAGGCGGTCTGGGAGGCGCGCGGCAGCGTCAAGCTGGACCCCGATCAGCAGATGCTGCTGGAGCGGACCTGGAAGCGCTTCGTGCGCCACGGGGCCGAGCTGGAGGGGGCCCAGCAGGAGCGGCTGCGGGCCGTCAACACCGCGCTCACCAACGCCGGCGTGAAGTTCGGCGACAACCTGCTGGCCGAGACCAAGGCGGTGCGGCTGGTGCTGGACCGCCAGGCGCAGCTGGCCGGCCTGCCGGAGCGGGTGGTGACGGCGGCCGCCGAGGCGGCCCGCAAGGCCGGCCTCCCGGGGAAGTGGCTCTTCAACCTCGACTTCCCGTCCTACTGGCCCTTCATGGGCGCCTCCACCGACCGCGGGCTCCGCCGGCAGCTCTACGCCGCCTACGTCACCAAGGCCGACCACGGCGGCGCCACCGACAACAACGCGCTGGCCTCGCGGCTGGCGGCGCTGCGCGTCGAGAAGGCCCGCCTGCTCGGCTTCGCCACCTGGGCCGACTACGTGCTCGACGACACGATGGCCAGGACGCCGGCCCGGGTCTACGACCTGCTCAACCAGCTCTGGGGCCCGGCCAAGGCGACGGCGGCGCGCGAGGTCGAGGCCATGGCGGCGCTCCAGAAGGCCGAGGGGAAGGGGGAGCGGTTCGAGCCCTGGGACTGGTTCTACTACCGGGAGAAGGTGCGCAAGGCCCGCTACGACCTCGACGAGGACCAGCTGCGCCCCTACTTCGCCCTCGAGAAGGTCCGCGACGGCGCCTTCGAGGTGGCCCACCGGCTCTACGGCATCACCTTCACCGAGCTCCAGGGCGTGCCGGTCTACAACCCGGAGGTGAAGGCCTTCGAGGTGAAGGACCGCGACGGCTCGCACCTGGCGGTCTTCCTCACTGACTACTTCCCGCGCCCCGGCAAGCGCTCCGGCGCCTGGTCGAGCGGCTTCCGCGGCCAGTACGTCAAGGACGGCCAGGACGTCCGGCCGCTGGTCACCAACACCTGCAACTTCTCCCGGCCGTCCGGCGACGCGCCGGCGCTGCTCTCCCTGGAGGAGGTGCAGACGCTCTTCCACGAGTTCGGCCACGGCCTGCACTCCATCCTGGCCAGGCGGCGCTACCGCGCGCTCTCGCAGACGCCGCGCGACTTCGTGGAGCTGCCCTCGCAGATCATGGAGAACTGGGCCACCGAGCCGGAGGTGCTGCGGCTCTACGCCCACCACTGGAAGACGGGCCAGGTCATCCCGGAGGCGCTGGTGAAGAAGATCCGGGCGGCCGCGCTCTTCGACCAGGGCTTCAAGAACACCGAGTACCTGGCGGCCTCGCTCCTCGACATGGAGTGGCACACCCTCACCACCACCGCCGAGGCCGACGCGCCGGCGGTGGAGCGGATCGCCCTGGCCCGCATGTCGATGCCCGGCACCCTGGCGCCGCGCTACCGCACCACCTACTTCCAGCACGTCTTCGGGCCGGGCGGCGGCTACTCGGCCGGCTACTACAGCTACAAGTGGGCGGAGGTGCTGGACGCCGACGCCTTCGCGGCCTTCAAGGAGAAGGGGCTCTTCGACCAGGCCACCGCGCGGAGGTTCCGCACCCTGCTGGAGAAGGGCGGCTCCGAGGACGCCATGAAGCTCTACGTGGACTTCCGCGGGCGCGAGCCGTCGGTGCGGCCGCTCCTCGAGAAGCTCGGCTTCGAGGGCGCGGCGCGCTGAGCGGGCCGCGCCAGGATATCCTCCCTCCTCCCCCCAAGGAGCCCACATGAGCACCCTCGCCGCGCTGGCCCTCTCGGTCTCCCTGACCGCCTCGCTCGCCCCCGACGTCCTCAGCCCGCGGGTGGCGGCGCTCGTCGCCGCCGTGGAGCCGGCCCGCCTGGAGGCCACGGTGGCGCGGCTCGTCTCCTTCGGCACGCGGAACACGCTCTCCGACGCCACCTCCGCGACGCGGGGCATCGGGGCGGCCCGGCGGTGGCTGGCCTCAGAGGCGGCCGCGCTCGCGGCCGCGCCGGGCTCGCGCCTGCAGCCCTTCGACGATCGCTTCACCACCGCGCCGGGGCCTCGCATCCCGCGCCCGGTCGAGCTCTGGAACGTGGGCGTGCTGTTGCCCGGCACCGACCCGGCCCGGAGCCAGGAGGCCATCGTCCTGACCGGCCACTACGACTCGCGCGCCAGCGACGTGATGAACGCCACCGGCGACGCGCCCGGCGCCGACGACGACGGCAGCGGCGTGGCCATGATCCTGGAGCTGGCGCGCGTCATGGCCCGCGACCGGCCGGCCGTCTCGGTCTACTTCGTGGCGGTGGCCGGCGAGGAGCAGGGGCTGTTCGGCTCCACCCACCTGGCCCGGCGGCTGGTGGCGGAGGGGGTCCACGTGCTCGCCATGGCGTCGGTGGACACGGTGGGCAACGTGGTGGGCCAGGACGGCGTGCGCGACGACGTGGCGGTGCGCCTCTTCTCGGAGGGGGTCTCCACGGTGGAGACCGAGGCGGCCCGCAAGCTCCGCGAGGCGGTGGGCGGCGAGAACGACGGCCTGGCCCGCGAGTGGGCCCGCTACGTGGCGCGGGTGGGGACGCGCTACGTCGACAACCTCGACTTCTGGGTCATGCTGCGCCGCGACCGCCTCGCCCGCGGCTCGGACCACATGAGCTTCTCGCGCGAGGGGGTGGGCGCCATCCGGGTCACCGAGGCGCACGAGCACTACGACCGGCAGCACCAGGACCCGCGCGTGGTGGCGGGGCGCGCCTACGGCGACGACCTGGCCCACTACGACGCCGCGTACGGCGCGAAGGTGGGGCGCGGCCTGCTGGCGGCGGTGGCCACGCTGGCGGCGGCGCCGGCGCCGGTCCACGACGTGGTGCTGGGCGGCGCGGTCTCGCCCGACAGCCGGCTGCGCTGGACCCTCCCGGGTGACCCGCGCGTCGCCGGGGTGGTGCTCTACCGCCGCCGCGCCGACTCGGTGACCTGGCAGCGCGCCACGCTCCACCCCCGCGGCGACGCGCTGGTGGTGCGCGACCTCGTGCCCGACAGCTACGTCTTCGCGGTGGCCACCGTGGACGCCGAGGGGAACGAGAGCCTGCCGGCCTATCCCTCCAGGCTGGAGTGAGGCCGGCGCCCCCCGCCCCACCCCCAGGGGGCTGCCCGCCGGGAAGAGCGGGGCTCGCCCGGCCGCGCCCCCGGCCCACCACGCCGACGCCTTCCCCACGGACGAGCCGGACGAGCTGCGGGAGTTCCGAGGCTAGGCCCCGGCCTGGGTCGAGGGCGGCCCGTCGGCCGGCGGCGAGCGCCGGGACGCTCCACCGGCCCGGAGCCGGGGCACCAGGATGAGCGCGACGCCGGTGCAGGCGAAGGAGAGCATGAGCGTGGCGGGGCGGCCCCGCGGCAGGTCGTCGAGCAGGAGCTTGAGCCCCAGCATCACCAGCAGCGGCCAGGCGAGCCAGCCCGCCTCGCGCCCCGGCTCGCGCCGGCCCAGCCAGGCCGCCAGGATGGCGGCGCCCGCCAGCACCGCCGTGCGCGCCGTGCCCACCGCCCCGAGGTCCGCCTCGGGGCCGGGCGGGCCGAGCTGGGCGGCCGCCCAGCCGGCCACCACGCCCGCCGCGGAGAGCGCCACGATGGCGTCCAGGGCGAGCTGCGGCGCCCGCTGCAGCCAGGTGTCGCGCCCCTCGAGGCGCGCCGCCAGGATGGCCGCCGCGATCAGGCAGGCCAGCACGCCCAGCGAGGCCGGCGGAAGCGCCGCCCAGGCCTGGCTCGCGGACGTGAAGAGGGTCACCAGGGCGTGGCCGAGGAGCCCGGCGCTGCCCGCCGCGGCCAGCCCGAGGAGGGCCGCCTGGGCCGCCAGCGTGCGGCGCTCGCGGGCGCG
>JAJYAW010000243.1 GCA_021779335.1 Myxococcales bacterium
GCGGTTCATGCCTCAGGCCGCTGCCAAGCAAGGGCCGTACCCGCGGGATCCTTGGGAAGACGCGGGGTTGGAGGTGCACGGTTTGCGCCCGGCGGCGTCGCCGCGCAGGCCTTGCCCTGGACGGGGCCTGGTCGCCGCGCGGCGGCCCGGAGGGTCCCTCCGCTCGGCCGAACCTCCACGGGCGCGCCGTCCACGCCTGCGGGGCGCGGCCGCGCCCGGTCAACGCCCAGGCGGCCGCGCCTCGTTGAGGATGGCGTCCCTGATCCGCGCCGGCGCCGTCTCGGCGTCCGGGGGGTTGGCCAGCGGGAAGCGGGTGGCGCTGTCCAGGAGCGTGAGCAGGACCAGCAGCGCCACGAAGACCAGCGCGGTGAGCAGGACCAGCCGGTTCGGCCCCTTCTGGTCGTAGAGGTGCATGAAGAAGAGCGCCACCAGCGCCCCCTTCACCGACGCGATGGTGAGCGCCACCGCCACCCCGCCGCCGCCGGGGATGTGGAGGCGGGAGAGCCCCCAGGTGAGGGCGGTCAGGCTCATGAGCGCGACCCAGACGAGCAGGTAGCGCGCCCGGTGGGAGTGGGCGGCGGGGGCGGCAGGGGCGGCGGCGGACGCGGACATGGGCGGGCTCCCATTCACTGGAGGTAGATGAGCGGGAAGACGAAGATCCAGATGAGGTCCACCAGGTGCCAGTAGAGCCCCGCCAGCTCGACCGGCACGTGGTACTCGGCCGAGTAGGCGCCGCGCCAGGCCTTCACGCCGATGACCCCGAGCACCGTCATGCCGGCCAGCACGTGGAAGGCGTGCAGCCCGGTGATGAGGAAGTAGAGGGAGAAGAAGAGCGAGCCGCCGGACCCGGGGATGTGGCCCCGGTAGGAGGGGCCGGGCAGCTCCCCGAGCAGGAAGTGGTGCCGGTACTCCACCGCCTTCAGGGTCATGAAGACCAGCCCCAGCCCGATGGAGAGGAAGAACAGGCCGGCCGTCCGGCGGGTCCGGCCCTGCCGGGCCGCGTCCAGCCCCAGCGCCACCGTGAGCGAGCTCGTCACCAGCACGAAGGTGTTGACCCCCCCCATCCACGTCGCCAGGCCGCGCGAGGCCTCGGCGAAGGCGCCGGTGTAGAGGTAGCGGTAGACGCCGTAGGCGGCGAAGAGCGCCGTGAAGAGCAGGATCTCGGTGGCCAGGAAGAGCCACATGCCGAGCCGCTGCGCCTGGCCCTGCTTCTCCAGGCTCTCGAAGTGGTGCGCCAGGGCGGCGTGCGGGCCGCCCGGGGCGGCGGCGGCGTGATCAGCCATGGCTCGCCCCCGCGGCCTCCCCGGCCGGGCCCGGCGCGGGCGTCGGCGGCGCCGCCGGCAGGTCGTGGTACTGGTGCGGCCCCCGCTCGAAGGCCGGCAGCACGTCGAAGTTCTCCAGCGGCGGCGGCGAGGGGGTGAGCCACTCGTAGCCGCGCGAGCCCCAGGGGTTGGGGCCGGCCACCGCGCCGTACCGGAGCGCCACCAGGATGTAGCCGAGCACGATGGTGAACCCGATGGCCAGCACCGAGGCGCCCGCGGTGGAGGCCACGTTGAGCGCCCAGTAGCGCTCCGGGTAGCTGAAGTAGCGGCGCGGCATCCCCTCGTTCCCGAGCAGGAACTGGGGCAGGAAGGTGAAGACGAAGCCCAGGATGATGAAGACCGCCGCCACCAGCGCCCAGCGCTCGCTGTACATGCGGCCGGTCATCTTGGGCCACCAGTAGTGGAGCGCGGCCAGGAAGGCCATCATCGTCGAGCCCACCATGATGAAGTGGAAGTGGGCCACCACGAAGTAGGTGTCCTGCCAGTGGATGTCCAGCGAGACGGTGGCCAGGGCGATGCCGGTCATCCCGCCGAAGAAGAGGAAGAAGAGGAAGCCCAGGAAGTAGATGAAGGGCGTCTTGAAGTCGATGCTGCCCTTGTACATGGTGGCCACCCAGTTGAAGACCTTGATGGCGGTGAAGATGCCGACGAACATGCTCAGCGCCCCGAAGATGCCCGCGTCGTAGGGGGACTGGCCGCTCGTGAAGAGGTGGTGACCCCAGGTGAAGAAGCCCACGAAGGCGATGCCCAGCGAGCTGTAGGCCACCGCCTTGTAGCCGAAGATGTTCTTGCGCGAGAAGGCGCAGACCACCTCGCTGATGACGGCCATGGCCGGCAGGATCATGATGTAGACGGCCGGGTGGGAGTAGAACCAGAAGAAGTGCTGGAAGAGCACCGGATCGCCGCCGCGGGCCGGATCGAAGATGCCCCAGCCGAAGGCGTGCTCGATGGCGACGAGGAGGAGCGTCATCCCCAGCACCGGGGTCGCCAGGATCTGGATGACCGAGGTGGCGTAGATCGACCAGACGAAGAGCGGGAGCTTGGTCCAGGTGATGCCCGGCGCCCGCAGCGTGTGGGTGGTGACGATGAAGTTCAGGCCCGTCAGGATGGAGGAGAAGCCCAGCACGAAGGCGCCCAGCAGGATGGGCACGACCTTGCTCGAGGTGGTCGTCGAGTAGGGGGTGTAGAAGGTCCAGCCGGTGTCGGCGCCGCCGTGGATCATGCCCCACAGCGCGATGCCCGCGCCCAGCAGGTAGAGGTAGAAGCTGAGCAGGTTGAGGCGCGGGAAGGCCACGTCCTTGGCCCCCACCATGATGGGCAGAAGGAAGTTGCCGAAGCCGGAGGGGATGGCCGGGATCATGAAGAGGAAGATCATGACCACGCCGTGGAGCGTGAAGACCCGGTTGTAGGTCATCGCGTCCATGATGGTCGGGCCCGGCGTGAGGTGCTCGACGCGGATGAGCATGGCGAAGAAGCCGCCGACGGCGAAGGCCACCGTCACCGCCACCAGGAACATCACGCCGATGCGCTTGTGGTCCCGGGTGGTCAGCCAGGAGCGCAGCCCGGTGGCCGGCGTGTTGAGGTAGTTGCGGACCGCGTACACGGGCGGGCTACTTGCTGGGGATGGGCTCATAGGCCGGGCCCTCCGAAGGCCCGGGCTGCTCCGCGGGGTTCGCGAGCGACTTGACGAACTCGACCACGGCGGCGACCTCGGGCGGCGTCATCCGCCCCTGGAAGCTGGGCATCACGTTCTGGTAGTCGGCCACCACCTGCGCGGCGGGATCCATCATGGAGCGGGTGATGTAGGCCTCGTCGGCGGTGACGAGCTCCCCGGTCGAGAGCCGCTCGTGGCGGCGGTACAGGCCGAGGAAGGTCGGCCCGATGTGGCGGGAGCCGTCCACCGAGTGGCACTTGAAGCAGCCCTGCTCGGCCGCCACGGTGCGCCCCTGCTCCACCAGGCTGGTCCCCGGGAGCAGCGCCTCCCCGGGGGTGGGCGCGCCGTCCTGGGCCCGGGTCAGGCCCCGGCGCTGGGTGGCGAGCCAGTCGTCGAAGTCGCTGGCGGGCATGACCACGAGCTCCGCCAGCATGCCGGAGTGCGACAGGCCGCAGTACTCGGCGCAGAAGATCTGGTAGCGCCCCGGCCGGTCGGCGTTGAACCAGGTCTCGGTGTAGCGGCCCGGCAGGGCGTCCTGCTTGAGGCGGAGCGCCGGCACGAAGAAGCTGTGGATGACGTCGCGGGAGGTGATGAGGAGCCGCACCGGCCGGCCAGCCGGCACCCGCAGCACGTCCAGCGACGAGGGCCCGCCGGCGTAGGCGAACTTCCACATCCACTGCTTGCCCTGCACGAAGACGTCCATCGCGTCGGGGGGCGGCCGGGTCAGGTCGACGTACTGCGGGAACCCGATGGCGAACCAGAGCAGGAAGAAGGCCAGCGGCACCCCGATGAAGACCGCCTCGTGCCACCTGGTGGGCTGCACCTCGGGCGTCGCCTCGCCCTCCCCACGCCGCTGGAAGCGCACCAGGAACCAGATGGTGGTCGCGAAGATGGCCAGCCCGACGAGCAGGGTGGTGAGGACGATGAAGTAGTGGAGGCCGTCCACGTCGCGGGCGTGCTGCGACGCCTGCTCGGGGAGGTCGAGGAGCCTGCGGAGGAGGTCGTTCATGCCGCCGCCCTCACCTTCCGCCGCTCGCGCCAGACGAGCCCGGCGATCAGGCCGAACACGCCCAGCAGCGCCGCGCCGCCGCCCAGCCGCAGCATCCCCATGGCGAACGGCAGGTACCGCCTGGAGGACGGGTCGTAGCGGAAGCAGGTGAGCAGCAGGCGGTCGAAGGTGGTGCCGACCTTGCCGTCGGCGGCCTCCACGAGCGCGAGGCGGAAGTCCTTGGGGGGGAACTCGATCCCGTAGAGGTAGCGGGAGACCTTCCCGGAGGGGGACAGGACGAAGATGGCGGCCATGTGCGCCCACTCGCCGGTGCGGGGGTCCTGCGCGTAGTGGAAGCCCAGGGCGTCGGCGAGCCGGCGCGCCGCCCCGCCGCGATCGACCCAGAACGACCAGGCGTCGGAGGACTCGTCGAGCCCCATCGACTGCAGGTACCCCCGCCGGCGCTCGTGGGCCAGGGCCGGCCGCTCGGCCGGGCTGAAGGAGATGGACACGGCGCGGAAGTCCGTCCCGGCGCGCAGGCCGTTCTCGCGCATGGCGCGGGCCATGCCGCCCTGGATGAGCCCGCACAGCATGGGGCAGTCGTAGTAGACGAGCGCCAGCACCACCGGCTTCCCGCCGGTGAAGAGGCTCCGCAGCTCGACGGGCCGCCCCTGGTCGTCCAGGAACGTCTCGCCGAGCGGGACCTGGGCCCCGAGCCGCTCCTCGACGCCGACCTGCTCCAGGATCCTGGGCTTGGCGTCGACCGGCGGGGCCGCCTGGCTGGCCTGGGGCTTCCAGAACTGGGCGCGGGCGACGAGCGGGCCGCCCGCCAGCGCGGCCGCGCCGAGGGCCGCGGCGAGCGGCAGGAGGCGCCTGCGGGGGCTCATGGCTGGCCTCCTCGAGGGAGCGGTCCCCGGGCCGGGCGGCGGCCCGGCGGGACGGAGGGCGCGTCCACGCCGCCCCGCGACGCCGAGAGCGGCGGGGCGTCCGGAGGGGTGGAGCCCGGGGCCCGCACGCCCTCGGCCACCAGCGCCATGGCCACGTCGATGGGGATGTGGGCCACGCCGGCGGCGCGATCGACCCAGCCGAAGGAGCGGAGGCGCTCCAGCTGCACGGCGCGCTCGCGCTCGCCGCGCAGCGGCCCCGAGAAGAGCCGCTGCTCCACCAGGCCGATCTTGGTGGCCCCGAGCTCCGCCGGCA
>JAJYAW010000244.1 GCA_021779335.1 Myxococcales bacterium
CGCCGCCGCTCCCGCCGCCGCCTCCCCCGGGGCCGCCGCCCGCGCTCTCCGAGCCCGGCTCGCAGCCGCCCATGCGCAACGCGCCCGCCCCGCCGGTCGACCTCATGTCGCTCATCGACGAGGAGCTGGTGGACGAGCCGCGGTCGCGCCCGGTGCCGGCGCGCGTCGAGGTGAACGTCAGCCTGGTCTCGGAGCACAACTTCTACGTCGGCCCGACCCGCCGCATCGACTCGGGCGGCGTCTTCATCGCCACGGCCATGCCGCCCGCCGTCGGGACGCGCCTGCAGGTGCGGCTCGGCCTGGCCGACGGCCGCAAGATCGACCTCGAGGGCGAGGTGGCCTTCGTGCGCGAGAAGAACGCCACCACCGGGCGCCAGCCCACCGGCTGCGGCGTGCGCCTGCTCGGCCTGCCCGGCTGGGCCTCCGACGCCATCGACCGCTTCGTGCTGGCGCGGCAGCCCATCGTCTACGCGCCGAGGTAGGCGCGGCCGCCGCCCTACTCGTCGACCGCCCGGTCGGTGCGGCGCACGCCCATGAGCCAGGGGCGGATGAGCCCCTCCAGGTCGCCGTCCAGGACGTCCTCCACCTTGCCGGTCTCCACCCCGGTGCGCAGGTCCTTCACCATCTGGTACGGCTGCAGCACGTAGCTGCGGATCTGCGAGCCGAAGTCGATGTCCTTCTTCTGCGCCTCGGCCGCGTCGAGCACCACCTGGCGCTTCTTCTCCTCGTGCTCGTAGAGGCGCGCCCGCAGGATCTTCCAGGCCATGGAGCGGTTCTTCTGCTGGCTCCGCTCGTTCTGCATGGAGACCACGATGCCGGTGGGCAGGTGGGTCAGGCGCACCGCCGAGTCGGTCTTGTTGACCTTCTGGCCGCCCGCGCCGGAGGAGCGGTAGGTGTCGATGCGGACGTCCGCCTCCTGGATGTCGATGACGATGTCGTCGTCGATCTCCGGGGTCACGTCCACGGCGGCGAAGCTGGTCTGGCGCCGCGCGTTCTGGTCGAAGGGGCTGATGCGCACCAGCCGGTGCACGCCCTTCTCCGCCTTGAGGAAGCCGTAGGCGAACTCGCCGCGCACGAAGAAGGAGCCCTGGCTGATGCCGGCCTCCTCGCCCGCCACCATGTCGGCGGGCTCCACCGCCCAGCCCTTGCGCTCGCAGTAGCGCTGGTACATCCGGTAGAGCATGGCGGCCCAGTCCATGGCCTCCACGCCGCCCGCGCCGCTCTTCACCTCGACGATGGCGCCGGCCCGGTCGTGCGGCCCGGAGAGCATCTTCTGGAACTCCAGCGCCTCCACCTCGCGGGCCACCGCGGCGGCCGCCTCGGCGGCCTCGGCCCTGGTCCCCTCGTCGCGGGCCTCCTCGCCGAGCTCGTGGAGCGCGCCGGCGTCGGCCAGGGCGGCCGCCACCTTGTCGACGGCGGCCACCACCACCTCCTGCTGCGCCTTCTCCTTCAGCAGCCCCTGCGCCCGGGCGGCGTCGGCCCAGAACTCGGGCCTGCCGGAGAGCGCGGTGATCTCGGCGACCCGCTCCCGCTTGCGCTCGACGTCAAAGCGACCCCCGGAGCCCCGTGAGGCGGCGGGTCAGGTCGGCGAGCAGCTCGGCGGTGGGGGCGGCCATGGCGGTTCCTTCGGGGCGGGGGGTTCAGGCCGCGGCCGGGCGCCGGCGCCACGCCGCCGCGAGGGCGGCCAGGGTGGCGGCGGCGCAGGCCTGGCCGAAGAGGTCGCCGATGCTAGTGAAGGGGGTGCGGTCGCGCAAGACCGGCAACCGGCCCACCAGCAGCCGCGCCGGCTCGTCCGGATCCGGCGCCAGGGCCGGGTCCACCGGCCCCACGTCGATGGCCCCCGGCAGGAGCTCCCCGGTGGGCAGGATGAGGGCCGAGACGCCCGCGTAGGCCGGCCGGGCGATGGAGCGCCCCGTCTCGATGGCCCGGAGCCGCACGATGTCGAGGAACTGGTAGGGGCCGGAGGAGTAGCCGTACCAGGCGTCGTTGGTGGGGTTGACCAGCAGGTCCGGGTCCTGCAGCGCGAAGCCCCGGGCGATCTCGGGGAAGATGGCGTCGAAGCAGATCATCGAGCCGATGCGCACCGGCAGCCCCTGCGGGCCCGGGAACTCGAGCAGGTCGAGGGCGCGCCCCGGGCTGGCCGGGGCCAGGCCCGGCACCACCTGCGTGAGGAAGGGCAGCCAGTCGGCCAGCGGGACGTACTCGCCGAAGGGGACCAGGTGGTGCTTGTCGTAGCGGCCCAGCACGCGGAGGTCCGGCCCCACCATGAAGGAGCTGTTCTCCACCCGCCAGCGCGCCACCTCCGGCCCGTGCCCCACCTCCTCCAGCGTGGCCGCGCCCACCAGCAGGTGGGCCCGGCCGAGGGGCGGGAGCCCGGCGCGGCCGCCGGCGAAGGAGCGGATGTCGGGGCGGACGTAGGCGGGGTAGGCGGCCTCCGGCCAGGCCACCAGGTCGGCCCCCTGCCGGTCGGCCTCCTGGGTCAGCGGCACGAGCCGGTCGAGCACGGAGCCGACGTGGTCCCGGGCCTGGTTCTTCTGGCCCTGGTCCAGGTTCGGCTGCACCAGCCCCACCGTGAGCGTCGGCGCCGACGCCATGCGGGAGCGGACGGCGGCCAGCCGCACCGTGCCGCCGGCCACCACCACGACCACCACGACGAGCGCCACGGCCAGCCCGCGCAGCGGCCAGGCGGAGGCCGGCGGGCCGCCGCGGCGCCGCTGCTGCCAGGTCCCCAGTGCGTCCGCCAGCGCGGCGTTGACCAGCACCACCACGAAGGCGAGACCGTCGACCCCCAGCAGCGCCGCGAGCTGCGCCACCGGCAGGGTGCGGACCTGCGTGTAGCCCAGGTTGGCCCAGGGGAAGCCGCTGAAGAGGTAGTTGCGCAGCAGCTCGGCGGCGGTGAAGACGGGCGGCGCGACCAGCCAGGACGGCCAGCCGAGGCGGCGGCGCAGCGTGAAGGTGGCCCAGGCGGCCAGCCCCCAGTGGAAGGCCATGTAGGCCACCAGCAGCGTCAGCGCCGTGAAGGCCAGGAGCGGGGAGAGGCCGCCGAAGGCCGTCATGGCGTGGCTCACCCAGTAGATGGCGGCGTAGAAGTAGGCGAGCCCACCGGCGAAGCCCAGGCCGAAGGCCGCCCGGCCCGAGCCGGCCCGCCCCACCGCCCAGAGGAGCGGCACCAGCGCCACCCAGGCGATGAGCTCGAGGTGACCGGCCGGGTCGAGCTCGCGCAGGGAGAGCCAGGGGATGACGAGCGGCAGCGCCAGCGCCATGGCGGCGCCCGAGCCGAGCGAGGAGAGGAGCGGGACGACGCGGCGCATGGACGCGGGCGCTAGCGGGCCCTCTTGAAGAAGGAGCCGGGCGCCTCTCCCTCGAGGTCCACGTCCTCGGACGGGAGCGCGCCCGGCCCGCCGCCGGACGTGGCGGCCGGCGCCGCGGCGGCCTGGGCCTGGGCGGCGGCCTGGGAGGCGCCGTAGGCCGCGGCCGCGGCGAGGTAGTACGCGATGGCCTCGCGGACCAGGTGGCCAACCGGCCGGCCCAGCCGCGCTGCGGTGGCGCTGGCCGCCCCGGCGAGGTCGGCGGGCATGCGCACCGCCACCACCTGCGCCTGCCCGAGCGCGGCCTCCAGCCGCTCGAGGGCCTGGCTCGGGCGGGACACGCGGAAGTCCCCCGACTCGATCATCTGCTTGATGCGGCGCGCGAGCTCGTCGCGCGTGTACCACGCACCGTCGAGCCAGACGGCCTCCGTGTCGAGGTCGATGTCCGCGAAGGGATCCATCCGCTCCTGCCGTGCCTCCGCGCGGCGGCCACCAGGCCCCCGCCATCCAGGAGGGCGGCCTCCGCGGCCGCCATCCGCCTCGCGTCCTCCGGCCGCTCGTGATCGTGACCGAGCAGGTGGAGCAGGCCGTGTGCGAGGTACCGATCGAGCTCGGCGGCGAGCGACCGCCGCTCGCTCCGCGCCCGCCGGGTGGCCGTGTCGAGCGACAGTACCACGTCCCCCAGGTGAGACCCACTTCCGGGCGGCTCGGTGAGGGGGAAGGAGAGGACGTCGGTGGCCTTGTCCTTGGCCCTCCAGCGCCGGTTGAGCCCCCGGATCATGCCGTCGGTCACCACCAGGACGGAGAGCTCCGCCTCCGGCCGCCCCAGGGCGGCCAGGTAGCGGCCGGCCACGCCGGCCAGACGGCGCGCCGCGGCGGCGCCCCTGGGGTGGCGGCTGCGGCTGTCGACGGTCAGGGGTACACCAGCTGGACGGGGGGACGGGGCCCGGCGGTCGGGCGCTCGGCCTCGGGGCGCGCCTGGTAGACCGCCTCCAGGCCACGGCAGAGGGCGTCGCCGA
Organism: Myxococcales bacterium; assembly: GCA_021779335.1. Taxonomy (GTDB): domain Bacteria; phylum Myxococcota; class Myxococcia; order Myxococcales; family Anaeromyxobacteraceae; genus JADKCZ01. Next base: position 4,328 of record JAJYAW010000244.1, read on the forward strand.
CCTTCCCGAGGTCGCCCAGCGTCAGCTCGCACTCGTCGAGCTGCCCCTCGGCCACCACCTCGCCCACCCGCTTCTCCACCAGGGCGCGCAGGGTCGCCGCGCTGGGCGCGTCGAGGGCCCGGGCCGAGGCCTCGCAGACGTCGGCCAGCATGACCAGCGCGGCCTCGCGGCTGCGCGGCCGCGGCCCGGCATAGCGGAAGAGCGCCTCGTCGCCGGGGCCGGCGGCGGCGCCCGCCCCGGCCAGCTTCTGCTGCTTGGCCCAGAAGTAGCCCACCAGCCGCGTGCCGTGGTGCTGGGCGATGACGTCCGACACGGCACGCGGCAGCCGCCAGCGGCGCGCCAGCTCGAGGCCGTCGGCGACGTGGCGCTTCACCACCAGCGCGCTCATGGACGGGGCCAGCTCGTCGTGCTCGTTCCGGCCGCGCTGGTTCTCGGCGAAGAAGATCGGGTTCTTCAGCTTGCCGACGTCGTGGTAGTAGGCGCCCACCCTGGCCAGCAGCGGATCCGCGCCGACGGCGCGCGCGGCCGCCTCCACCAGCGAGCCCATCAGGATGGAGTGGTGGTACGTGCCGGGCGCCTGGACGATGAGCTCCTTCAGGGCCGGGTGGTTCAGGCTGGCGAGCTCGAGCAGGCGGCCCCGGGTGAGGTAGCCGAGCAGCCCCTGGACCGGCAGCAGCACCAGCCACGCCACCGCCGGCAGGAGCAGCGCCCCGCCCGCGAGCGAGGCCCCCGACACGGCCAGCACCTCGTGGAGCCCCTTGCCGCCGTGAAGCGCCGCCGCGGCCGCCAGGGCCGCACCGGCCACGCCCGCGGCGAGCCCGGCGCGCCACAG
>JAJYAW010000245.1 GCA_021779335.1 Myxococcales bacterium
CCCGCCCGCGCCGCGCGCCCGCTCCAGGACCACCACGGGGCGGCCCGCCGCGGCCAGGCTCCGGGCGCAGGAGAGGCCGGCCACGCCGCCGCCCACCACGATGATCGGCGAGGTCGCGGATCCGCCCATGGCCAGGGAGTCTAGCGCCGCGGCGGGCGCGCGCCGGCGGAAGTTCGGGGCCCTCCGGGCGGCGTTCCCTGCTATTTTCCGCGCCGCGCGGCGGCGCCGCGGCCCCTCCGGAAGGAAGCCCACCATGTCCGACCTCCTCGACACCCTCGATCCGAAGCCGCTCTGGCACTACTTCCTCGAGCTCTCGAAGATCCCGCGCAGCTCGAAGCAGGAGGGCGCGGCGGCGGCCTGGGTCGCGGCGCAGGGCCGGGCGCTCGGCTGCCAGGTGGAGCAGGACGCCGTGGGCAACGTGCTGATCCGCAAGCCCGCCACGCCGGGCAGGGAGGGCCGGCCGGCCGTGGCGCTGCAGTGCCACGTCGACATGGTCTGCGAGAAGAACGAGGGGACGGTCCACGACTTCGCCGTGGACCCCATCCGCGTCCGCCGGGACGGCGACGTGCTGCGCGCCAGCGGCACCACGCTGGGGGCCGACAACGGCGTCGGCGTGGCGGCCGGCCTGGCCGTGCTGGCGGCCGGGGACCTGGCGCACCCCCCCCTGGAGCTCCTGGTCACCGTCGACGAGGAGACCGGCCTGACCGGCGCCAACAACCTGCGGGCCGGCTGGCTGAAGGCCACCACCCTGCTCAACCTCGACAGCGAGGAGGAGGGGGAGCTCACCATCGGCTGCGCCGGCGGCGTGGACACGCAGGCCCGCCGCGCCCTGGCCGTGACGGCGGCGCCCGCCGGGCTCGCGGCGCTGCGGCTCAAGGTCGCCGGCCTGAAGGGCGGCCACTCCGGCATCGACATCGCGGCCGGGCGCGGCAACTCCATCCGGCTGCTGGCGCAGGTGCTGGAGGCGGTCCGCGAGAAGCACGGCCTCCTCCTGGCCTCGGTGGCCGGCGGCAACAAGCGCAACGCCATCCCCCGGGAGGCCTCGGCCGTGGTGCTCTGCGCGCCGGCCCGCCAGGCCGCCCTGGCCGCCGACGTGGCGCGGCTGGCCGGCGAGTGGCGCGCCGCGCTGGGGAGCTTCGACCCCGGCCTGGCCATCACGCTGGAGCCGGGCGCGGCCGCGCCCGTCATGTCGGAGGCCGACGCCCGCGCCGTCCTGGGGCTGCTGCTGGCCGGCCCGCACGGCGTGGAGGCCATGAGCCCGGACATCGCCGGCCTGGTCCAGACCTCCACCAACATGGGGCTGGTGGAGACCAGGGACGGCGCGGTCGAGGTCAACTTCCTGACCCGCTCCTCCATCGACGCCTCCAAGCACGCCCTGGCGGCCCGCATCGCCGCGCTGGCGGGGGTGGCCGGCTTCACGGCCACCCACTCCGGCGGCTACCCGGGCTGGAAGCCGGAGCCGGGCGCCCGGGTCGTGACGCTCGTGGACGGCGTGCACCGCGAGCTCTACGGCAAGCCCATGGTCATCAAGGCCATCCACGCCGGCCTGGAGTGCGGCCTCATCGGCGAGAAGTACCCGGGCATGGAGATGGCCTCCCTCGGGCCGAGCATGTGGGACGTCCACACGCCGGACGAGCACGTCTCCATCCCGTCGGTGAAGAACTTCTGGGCGCTCCTCGCGGCCGTGCTGGGCCGCCTCTAGCCCCCGCCCGCCAGGCCGGCGGCGCGGGCCGGCCGCGCGCCCGGCGAGGGGAGGGCTCGGAGACGGTCAGTAGACGGCCAGCAGCTCCACCTCGAACACCAGGGTGGCGTTGGGCGGGATGTCGGGCGGCGCGCCGGCCGCGCCGTAGCCCAGCTCGGGCGGCAGGGTGAGCCTGCGCTTGCCGCCCACCTTCATGCCGGCCACGCCGCGGTCCCAGCCCTCGATGACCTCGCCGGCGCCGAGCCTGAAGGAGAAGGGGGCCCCGCCCACCGAGGAGTCGAACTGGGTGCCGTCGGTGAGCCGGCCGGTGTAGTGGACCTCCACCGTCTTGCCGCGGACCGCCTCCGGTCCCTGCCCCTTCACCAGCTCGTCGATCTTCGGCTTGGCCATGCGCGCTCCGTGGTGGGTGGGCGTGCATGGTAGCGTCGAACGCCCCGGCCGTGGAACCGCGCTCCGGCCTGGCGGCGCTGGTGGCAGACTGGACCTGACCGCTCCGCATTGCGCCGCCGCGGCGTCGCGCCGCGCATGACACGAGGGCCAGCGCGTGCTTTCATCGCGTTCCCGCACGCTGCCCTGACGCCCCCCTTCCAACGCCCGAGGAGCAGTCACGCCATGGCCGAAGCCCAGTTCCAGTACGCCGACCCGTTCCCCCTCTCGAAGGACGAGACCAAGTACCGCCTCCTCGGCAAGGAGGGCGTCTCGGTGACGACCTTCGAGGGCCAGACGGTGCTCAAGGTGGAGCCCGCCGCCCTGACGCGCCTGGCGCGCGAGGCCCTCCGCGAGTGCTCCTTCTTCCTGCGCAAGGCGCACAACGAGCAGGTGGCCAAGATCCTCGGCGATCCGGAGGCCTCGCAGAACGACAAGGGCGTGGCCCTGGCCTTCCTGCGCAACGCCGAGATCGCGGCGCGCGGCGAGCTGCCCATCTGCCAGGACACCGGCACCGCCACCGTCATGGGGAAGAAGGGGCAGCAGGTCTGGACCGGCGCCGACGACGCGGCGGCCCTCTCGCAGGGGATCTGGGAGACCTACCGCAAGGAGAACCTGCGCTACTCCCAGACCACGGCGCTGACCATGTACGAGGAGAAGAACACCGGCGACAACCTGCCGGCCCAGATCGACCTCTACGCGACCAAGGGCGCCGAGTACAAGTTCCTCTTCGTCACCAAGGGCGGCGGGTCGGCCAACAAGACCATGCTCTGGCAGGAGACCAAGGCGCTCCTCAACCCGGCCACGCTGGAGAAGTTCCTGGTCGAGAAGATGAAGTACCTGGGCACCGCCGCCTGCCCGCCGTACCACATCGCCGTGGCCATCGGCGGCACCTCCGCCGAGGCCAACCTGAAGACGGTCAAGCTGGCCTCCACCAAGTACTACGACGGGCTGCCCACCCAGGGCGGCGCGGTGGGCCAGGCCTTCCGCGACGTGGCGCTGGAGCAGAAGCTCCTCGAGGCGGCCAACAAGCTGGGGATCGGCGCGCAGTTCGGCGGCAAGTACTTCGCCCACGACGTGCGGGTGGTCCGCCTGCCGCGCCACGGCGCCTCCTGCCCGGTGGGCATGGGCGTCTCGTGCTCGGCCGATCGGAACATCAAGGCCAGGATCGACGCCGACGGGCTCTGGCTCGAGGAGCTGGACCACGATCCGGGCCGGCTCATCCCGGCGCCCTACCGGACCGGCAAGCACGGGCACGGCGTCCAGATCGACCTCAACCGGCCCATGAAGGAGATCCTGGCCGAGCTCTCCCGGCACCCGGTCTCGACGCCGCTCCTCCTCTCCGGCACGCTGGTGGTGGCCCGCGACATCGCGCACGCCAAGTTCAAGGAGCTCATCGACGCCGGCAAGGGCGTGCCGCAGTACCTGAAGGACCACCCGGTCTACTACGCCGGCCCGGCCAAGACGCCGCCGGGCAAGCCGTCGGGCTCCTTCGGGCCCACCACGGCCGGCCGCATGGACAGCTACGTGGACCTGCTGCAGTCCCACGGCGCCTCCATGGTGATGATCGCCAAGGGCAACCGGTCCAAGCAGGTGACCGACGCCTGCCAGAAGTACGGCGGCTTCTACCTCGGCTCCATCGGGGGCCCGGCGGCGGTGCTGGCCGAGGAGAACATCAAGAAGGTGGAGGTCCTCGACTTCCCCGAGCTGGGCATGGAGGCGGTCTGGAAGATCGAGGTGGTCGACTTCCCGGCCTTCATCCTGGTGGACGACAAGGGGACCGACTTCTTCAAGAAGCTCGGGATCTAGGCGACCGCCGGCGTCACGATCGGGCCCCGCCACCCTCCCTGGGTGCGGGGCCTTTCCCTTCCCTTCACATTCCTTCACGCTGCGGAAATCGGCCCGCCGCCGGCGCGGTTCATGTTCCGGATCGCGCGAGCGGAGGCGTGGACGCCGCCGCCGCACCCCTCCCAGGAGCCGACCATGTCGAAGCGCACCAGGATCCTCCTCATCGCCGCCGCCGCGCTGGTCGTGCTCGGCGCGCTCGGCTGGCGCTGGCGCGCCGGGAGCGCCAAGCCGAAGCTCCAGCTCGAGACCGCCCTGGTCGACCGCGGCCGCATCGTGGCCAAGGTGACCGCCACCGGCACCCTCTCGGCGCTGGTGACGGTGCAGGTGGGCAGCCAGGTCTCCGGCCGGGTGGCCGAGCTCCGGGCCGACTTCAACTCGCCGGTGAAGAAGGGCGAGCTCATCGCCAAGATCGATCCGCAGCTCTTCCAGGCGGCGGTGGCCCAGGCCAGCGCCAACCTGCAGGCGGCCCAGGGCAACCTGGCCAAGGCCAAGGCCCAGGCGGTCGACGCCCAGCGCCAGGCCGACCGGGCGCGCGCCCTGGCCGAGAAGAAGCTCATCGCCCAGGCCGACTACGAGACCGCCCAGTCCAACGCCGATGCCCTGGCGGCCCAGGTCGAGGCCGCCCAGGGTTCGGTGGCGCAGGCCCAGGCCGGGCTCTACCAGGCCCAGGTCAACCTCGGCTACACCGACATCCGCTCTCCCATCAACGGCGTGGTCATCTCGCGCAGCGTGGACGTGGGCCAGACGGTGGCCGCCTCGCTGCAGGCGCCCACCGTCTTCTCCATCGCCGAGGACCTGAAGAAGATGCAGGTGGACACCAGCGTGGCCGAGGCCGACGTGGGCCGCCTCGAGCCGGGCATGGCGGCCGTCTTCACGGTCGACGCCTACCCGTCCCTGGTCTTCAAGGGGACGGTGCGGCAGATCCGCAACGCCCCGCAGACGGTGCAGAACGTGGTCACCTACGACGCGGTCATCGACGTGGAGAACCCGGACCTGAAGCTCCGGCCGGGCATGACCGCCAACGTCACCTTCGTCTACGCCGAGAAGCAGGACGTGGTGCGCGTGCCCAACTCGGCGCTCCGCTTCAAGCCGCCGCCGGGGCTGCTCGTCGAGGCCGGCGGGCGCAGCGGCAAGGCCGGCAACGCGGCCGGTCCGGCGGCGGGCGGCGCGCCGGCGGGCGGGG
>JAJYAW010000246.1 GCA_021779335.1 Myxococcales bacterium
TCGGCCGGGCGCAGCACCACCAGGTAGCGCGCCTCCGGGTCGCAGACGCCGTGCCGGTCCCGCTGCAGCGGCGCCGCCGACACCGACATGAGCCGCGCCGGCTCGCCCACCGGCTGGAGCACGGCGCGCCAGCCCTCGCGCTTCTCGCCCGCGAGCAGCGCCTGCCGGAGCGGCCCGTCCGGGCCGAGGATCTCCGCACCGAGCAGCTCCTCGACCGGCCGGCCGCGGGCCTGGGCGGCGGCCCCGGGACCGATGAGGGTGCCCAGCAGGTCCGAGGCGTAGCGGATGCGGAAGTCGCCGTCGAGCGCCATGCAGACGCGCCCGAGCGAGCCGAACGCCGTGCTGACGGCCGCGAAGGCGCGGTCCTGGTCATCGACGGCGCCGGGCGTCGGGGTCGGCGGCGGCTGGTTGATCACGTTGATCACGCTTCGGCCTCTTGCGACGTACCGTATCACACCTACGACGCATTGTCGCAGGGGGCGACCGGTCACGCCGGCAGCCCCGCGCGCGACGATCGCCCTCGGCTCGTGGGGTGCGCGCTGGGGCGCACGCCCCATCTCCTGGTACGCAACGTGGCACGACGCAACATCCAGTGGCAGCGAGACGTCGCATGCGACGCCGCCGGGCCTCCAACCACCTGGAATCACGCTGGGCATCCCGCCGGCACGGCGGACGCTACGTGACGCCCGGACACGCTTCATCCACCTGGGGAGTACACATGCAGAGACCGCTTCGCTTCCTCGCTGCCGCGCTCGTCGCGGCGCTCGCCTCGCCCGCGCTCGCCACCAACGGCATGCGCATGACCGGCTTCGGCGCCGTGCAGAACGGCATGGGCGGCGTCGGCGTCGGCGCCACCCTCGACTCCAACGCCGTGGTCAGCAACCCCGCCGGCATCAGCGAGCTCGGCCGTCGCTTCGACGCCAGCGTGACCTGGTTCCAGCCGACGGTGGAGTACTCCGCCAGTGGCGCCGGCGCGCCCTACGTCAACCAGAGCGGCGTCACCTTCAAGTCGAACCGCGGCGGCTCGCCCATCCCCAACCTGGGCGTCATCCTCCCGCTCGGCCTCGGCTTCACGGCCGGCGTGGGCGCCTACGGCGTGGGCGGCATGGGCGTGGACTACGCCGCCAACCTGTACAGCGGCGCCACGGTCACCTCCTACCAGAACCTCCGCCTCGCCCCGGCCATCGCCTTCAAGGTCGACGAGGTCTTCTCCGTCGGCGTGGCCTTCAACCTGTCCTGGGCGCAGATGAAGTACGACGTGGCCAGCGGCTTCGGCCAGCAGGCGCACGACACCTCCAACGCCTTCGGCCAGGGCGTCACGGTCGGCATCAAGCTCAACCCCTCCAAGGCCGTCTCCATCGGCCTGGCCTACGAGACCCGCACCACCTTCGGGGACTTCAAGTTCGACATCCCGGCCCACACCGGCATGACGCCGGCCGGCCCGTACCCCTTCCCGGGCGGCACCGACAGGCTCGCCTTCGACCAGCCGTCGGTCGCCTCGGCCGGCGTGGCCGTGCGCGTCCTCCCGCCGCTGCTGGTGGCCGCCGACGTCCAGTTCATCGGCTGGAGCAAGACCAACGGCGTCAACCGGCCCGCCTTCACGAGCAACACGCAGCTCACCGGGTCGATGCCCTTCAACATGAGCTGGTCGGACCAGGTGGTCGTCAAGGTCGGGGCCGAGTACGAGGCCATGCCGGGCCTGAAGATCCGGGCCGGCTGGAACCGCGGCAAGAACCCGCTCGACCCGTCGCGCGCCTTCGAGAACATCGCCTTCCCGGCCATCGCCGAGCAGCACGTCTCGCTCGGCGCCGGGTACGCGCTCACCGACGCGCTGGCCCTCAACGCGGGCATCACCTACGCACCCAAGGTCACCATCTCGGGCGCCAACGTGGCCGAGCAGGGGATCACCGGGTACCAGACGTCGATGTCGCAGCTGTCCGGCGACCTCGGCGTGGCCTGGAAGTTCTAGCGCACCGCCGCGCCGCCGCGCGCCGGGGGCCCGTCCGGCCCCGGTGCGCCGCGGCGCGTCCTCGCCTCGGGAGCCCCACATGCGCACCCTCGCCGCCCTGCTGCTCGCCCTCCTCGCCCTCCCCGCCGCGGCGGCCGACGGCGCCCTCAAGCCCTTCGTGCTCGCGTCCAGGGGACCCGGCGATGCGGCCGCGGCGACGACCGCGCTGCGCGCCAAGCTGGAGGCCGCCGGCTTCCAGGTGGTGGGCGCCTACGACCCCTACCCGGGCGCCACCGTGGTGGCCTTCACCGACGGCTTCCTGAAGGCGGCCGCGGCCGCCGCGCCGGGCGCCTCCTACGGCGCGGTGCTGCGGGCCTCGGTCACCAAGGTCGGCGACGAGGTGCAGGTGGCCTACTCGAACCCGGCCTACCTGCAGCACGCCTACCGGATGAGGACCGACCTCGGCAGCGTGGGGCGCAAGCTCGCCACCACGCTGGGCGCGCTGGAGCCGTATGGGTCCAGGGACGGCAAGACGCCCCGCGAGCTGAAGGGCTACCACTACATGATCGGGATGCCGTACTTCGACGATCCGGTGGAGCTGGCCAGCTTCTCCAGCCACGTCGAGGCGGTGGGCGCCGTGGAGGCCGGCCTGGCCGCCGGCCGCGGCGGCGCCCGCAAGGTCTACCGGGTGGACCTGCCGGGCACCGAGGACACGCTCTTCGGCGTGGCGCTCTCGGACGGCTGCAGCGGCGACGCCACCATCATGAAGGAGGTCGACTTCAAGCCGCTCCGCTCCACGCCCCACCTGCCCTACGAGCTGCTGGTCTCGGGCGGCCAGGTGAAGGCGCTCCACGCCAAGTTCCGCATCGCGGTGGACTTCCCGGACCTCTCGATGATGGGCTCGCACAGCTTCATGGGGATCCGCTGCGCCCCCGACGCCATCGAGGGCGCGCTCAAGCAGGTGGCCGGCGCCAGGCCGTAGCGCCGCCGCGCCATGCGCCCGCTCCGCGACGACCCCGCCCAGGCGACCCGCGCCGCCGAGATCGTGGGGGCGCTGGCCCACCCGGACCGGCTCCGGCTCGCGGCCGCGCTCTGCGAGGAGGAGGCGGGCGTCCTGGAGCTGGCGGCCACGGTGGGGCTGGCCGGCGGGACGGTGTCCCGCCACCTCGACCTGCTGCTGGCGGCCCGGCTCGTGGCGGCGGCCCCTGGCCCCGGCGGCCTGCGCTACCACGTGGTGGAGCCGGCGCTGCACGGGCTGGTGGCCTGCATGGAGGAGTGCTCGCGCTGAGCTCCCGCGGCTCGGCGCTGGCCCGCTGGCCCGCTGGCCTGGCGAGCCCCGGCGCGGCCCGGCCCGAACCCGCCAGGCACGTCCAGGGCTCTCTTCCGTGGCAGCCCTGCGGCGCGCGGGGTACAGATCCGCCCTCTCGAAGGAGCCGTGCCCGCCATGGAGACCTCCCCCGCCGCCCCCGCCTCTCCCGCCGCCGCGCCGCCCCCCACCCGCGATCCGGTCTGCGGCATGGACGTCGACCCGGCCAGCCCACCAGGCGGCACGGTGGAGCGCGGCCGCTACCGCTACCACTTCTGCTCGGAGGGCTGCCGGACCCGCTTCGAGGCGGCGCCGGAGCGCTTCTTCGCCCACGACCCGGTCTGCCACATGGAGGTGAACCCCAAGGCGCCCAAGGGCGGCCAGTGGGACCACGAGGGCACCACCTACTTCTTCTGCAACCCGAAGTGCCTGGCGAAGTTCAGCGCGGACCCGGCCGCGTACCTGGCCAGGACGCCGGGTGAACCTTCCGCCGGGCCGCCGCCCGCGCCCGCCGCGCCGCCAGGCGCCGAGGTGGTCTGGGTCTGCCCCATGGACCCCGAGGTGAGGGAGAAGACCCCGGTCCCCTGCCCCATCTGCGGCATGGGGCTCGAGCCGCTCGTGGTGGGCGGGATGCCCTCCGCCGAGGAGCCGCCCAACCCGGAGTACACCAGCATGTCGCGCCGCTTCTGGTGGGGGCTCGCCCCCACCCTGGCGCTGCTCGGCGTGGCCATGGGCGACATGGCCTCGGGGATGAGGCTGCAGCACGCCCTGGGGGCGCGCCCCTTCGGCCTGCTGGAGGCCCTGCTGGCCGGCCCGGTGGTGCTGGTGGGCGGCTGGCCCTTCTTCGAGCGGGCGTGGCTGTCGCTCCGCACCTGGAAGCTCAACATGTTCACCCTCATCGGCATCGGCACCGGCGCGGCCTTCCTCTTCAGCGCCGCCGCCGTGCTGCTCCCGGCCTCGCTCTTCCCCGCCGAGTACCTGGAGCACGGCGCGCCGCCGCTCTACTTCGAGTCGGCGGCCGTCATCGTGGAGCTGGTCTGCCTGGGCCAGATGCTGGAGCTCAGGGCGCGCAGCCGCGTCTCCGGCGCCATCCGGGCGCTCCTCAAGCTCTCGCCGAAGGTGGCCCGCCGCGTGTCCGCCGACGGCCGCGAGGCCGACGTGGAGATCTCGGCGGTGCAGGTGGGCGACCTGCTGCGGGTGCGCCCCGGCGAGAAGGTGCCGGTGGACGGCGCGGTGGTCTCCGGCCACTCGACCGTGGACGAGTCCATGGTGACCGGCGAGCCCGTGCCGGTGGAGAAGCGGGAGGGCGACCGGGTGACCGGGGCCACGCTGAACGGCACCGGCGCGCTGGTCGTGCGGGCCGAGCGGGTCGGCCAGGACACGCTGCTGGCCCAGATCGTCCGCATGGTGATGGACGCCCAGCGCAGCCGCGCCCCCATCCAGCGGCTGGCCGACGTGGTCTCCGGCTGGTTCGTGCCCGGGGTGGTGGCCGCGGCGCTGGTGGCCTTCTCGCTCTGGGCCTGGCTGGCGCCGGAGCGCGGCCTGGCGCACGGCGTGATGGCGGCCGTGGCGGTGCTCATCATCGCCTGCCCCTGCGCCCTCGGCCTGGCCACCCCGATGGCCATCATGGTGGGCACCGGCCGCGGCGCCTCGGCCGGCGTGCTGGTGAAGAGCGCCGAGGCGCTGGAGCGGCTGGAGCGGGTGGGCGTGCTGCTGGTGGACAAGACCGGCACGCTCACGGCGGGCCGGCCGGCCCTCTCCGACGTGGTGGCCTTCGGGCCGCACGACGACGCCGGGCTGCTCCGGCTGGCCGCCACGCTGGAGCGGGGCTCGGAGCACCCGCTGGCCGCCGCGGTGGTGGCGGGCGCGGCGGCGCGCGGCGTGGCGCTCTCC
>JAJYAW010000247.1 GCA_021779335.1 Myxococcales bacterium
CCGTGGCCGGCGACGGGCGCGAGGTGCCGGGGGCGCAGGTGGCGCGCGGCGACCGCTTCGAGGTCTCGGTCCGGCCCTCCGACGGCGAGCAGGCCGGCCCGGCCGGCGGCGCCGCGACCACCGTCGTCAACACGCCGCCCGGGGCGGCGCGGGTGGCCATCGAGCCGCGCCACCCGCGCGGCGGGGACACGCTCCGGCTGGTGGTGCTGGAGCCGCCCGCCGACGCCGACGGCGACCCGGTCCGGCTCGACGTCGCCTGGTTCCGCGAGGGGAAGCCCACCGGGAGCGCCGCCGACACCCTGCCGCCCGGCGCCTTCGCCAAGCACGAGCGGATCCGGGTGGTGGTGACGCCGCGCGACGGCCAGGAGGCCGGCCCGCCCGCCGTCGACGAGGTGGTGGTGGAGAACGCGCCGCCCGGCGCCCCGGTGGTGGCCTTCGACCAGGAGCGCCCGGTGGTCACCGCGCCGCTGCGGGTGGTGGTGAGGACGCCCGCGCCCGACGCCGACGGCGACCCGCTCCGCTACCGCTACCGCTGGCGGCGCAACGGCTCGCCCGTGCTCATCATGGGCCCGGGGGGCGCCGGCGACTCGTCCTGGACCGAGGCCAACGAGGTGCCGGTCAACCTGCTGGCCAAGGGGCACCGCTGGGACGTCGAGGTGCAGGCCTTCGACGGCGAGGCCTACGGCCCGGCCGGCCGGGCCTCGGTGACCATCGCCAACAGCCCGCCCCGGGCGCCGCGCCTGGCCTTCCTGCCGGCGCGGCCCCGCCGCGTCGACGGGCTGGCGCTGGAGATGACGCAGCCGCCGGACGCCGACGGCGACGTGCTGACCTACCGCTACACCTGGACCCGCGACGGGCAGCGGCTCGACGCGCCGCCCGACCAGGGCCAGATCCCGCGCGGCCTGCCGCGCCGGGGCGAGCGCTGGGGCGTGGAGGTGGTGGCGCTGGACGGGGAGGCCGAGAGCCCGCCGGCGCGCGCCGAGGTGACGGTGGCGGACACCGCCCCGGGCGGCGCCGAGCTGGCGCTCTGCGACGGGCCGGTGGAGTCGGGCGCGGTGCCGGAGGTGCGCGTCACGCGCGCCGCCGGCGACGCCGACGGCGACCAGGTCTCCTACCGCTACGAGTGGAGCCTCAACGGGCAGGTGGTGCCGGGCGCCACCGCGGCCCGCTTCCCGCGGCCGCTCCGCAAGCACGACGTGGCGTCGGTGCAGGTGACGCCCTGGGACGGCGAGCTGGCCGGCCCGGCCGCCGCCGCGGCCTGCGCCGCCAGGAACACGCCCCCCACCGCGCCCAGGGTGGCGCTCGATCCGGCGGCGCCCACCGCGCTGACCGGCCTGACGGTGCGGCTGCTGCAGCCGGCCGCCGATCACGACGGCGACCCGGTGTCCTACCGCTACCGCTGGCGGCGCGACGGGCTGCCCTTCCAGCTCGACGGGCCCATGGCCCCGCCGCGCACGCTGCGCCACGGCGAGGTGTGGCAGGTGGAGGTGGTGCCCGGCGACGGCGAGGAGGACGGCGCCCCGGTGGTCCTCTCCGCCGTGGTGGGCAACACGCCCCCGCCCATGCCGGCGGTGGTGGTGAAGCCGCTCTCTCCCACGGTGGGGCAGCTCCTCACCTGCGAGACGACGGCGCCGGACCGCGACGTCGACCACGAGCCGGTCACCGTCAAGTACCGCTGGTTCAGGAACGGCGTGCTCGCCCCGCTCTCCGACGGCTCCCCGGTCCTGCCGGCGCAGGTGATCCGGCGCGGCGAGCGCTGGCGCTGCGAGGCCTGGGCCACCGACGGGACCGACGAGTCGAGCCGGGCCGTGGCCGAGGTCACGGTCCAGGACAGCCCGCCGGGCGCGCCGGAGCTGCTCATCGAGCCGGAGGTGGCGCGGACCGGCGACGCCCTCGCCTGCCGGGTGGCGGTCCCGGCGGTCGACCCCGACGGCGACGACGTCTCCTACGCCTTCGGCTGGTGGCGCAACGAGAAGCCCGTGCCGCCCGGCGCAGATCCGGCGGGGCTGCCGGCCCACCTCGCCAGGCGCGGCGACCGCTTCCGGTGCGCCGCCACGCCGAGCGACGGCTCGCTCCAGGGGCCGGCCGCCGCCATCGAGCGGACCATCTCCAACTCCCCTCCCGGTCCGGCGCGGGTCCACGTCTACGCCGAAGGGGCCAAGCCGGGCCAGCCGCTCCGCTGCGAGGTCGCGGTCAAGGCCGTGGACCCGGACGGGGACAAGGTCCGCTACCGCTACCGCTGGCAGCGCAACGGGACCGCCCAGCCATTTGCCGAGTCTTCGGAGGAGGTTCCGGCCCGGCTGCTCAGGCCCGGCGACCGCTGGCGCTGCCTCGTGGTCCCCACCGACGGCGACCTCGACGGCCCCGAGTCCGGCAGCGAGGAGCTCCTGATCGGTGTCGGGCCATAGAGGGACGTGTCGGGGACCGTCCCAGTTTGACCCTCCAGGGGCAATCCCGTATATTTGCCAGGCTTTCGCGGGCATGCCGCCCGAGTGGGGAGTCCCAGTGAACCGTCTGCTCGTCGTCACCGCGCTCTGCGGCGTCCTGTCATCGCCGGCGACCGCCTCGGCCCAGTCCGCCACCAAGGCCTCCGGCCTCGGCGACGCGGAGAAGCTGGAGAAGTCGGCCGAGTCCCTCACCCGGATGAAGACGGCGCTGAAGGGCGTGCTCACCCGCGTCGAGGAGGCGCGCAACGAGAAGGACGTGGTGAAGCTCAACTGCGTCAACGAGAAGCTCACGCAGATCAAGGGGCTCCTCAAGGTGGCGGAGCAGTCGGACATCGCGCTCCACGAGGCCATCGCCAACAAGGACCCCTCGGCCGACTCCGAGTTCAACAAGATCGGGATCGCCCGCACCAAGGTGGACGGGCTCCGCAACGACGCCGAGCAGTGCATCGGCCAGCTCGCCTACATCGTGGACGAGAAGACCACCGTCGAGGTGCAGCAGCCGACGGGCCTGCCGAGCTACGAGGGCGACAGCGGCCGGCTGGGCTCCGGCCGCGCGCCGCCGCCGGCGGCCCCGCCCGTGGTGAGGCCGAAGCCCGCCTCCGCCTACCTGCCGTAGCCGCCGACCCGGGGATGGGGGCGCCGCAGCCGGCGCCGGGTCCAGATGCGATGCGCGGGCTCCCCCGGGCCCGCGCCACGGACGAAACGCTTCGAGCGCCGAGGGTACGAGAGACATGTCGACACTGGTCACCAAGCTGACGTTCGCCGCCATGCTCGCCGGAGCCGCCGCGCCGGCCCTGGCCAACGCCGGCGACGGCATCCGCCTCGGCGGGAGCGAGGGGCGCCTCCACCCCTTCATCGAGCTCGAGGGGCGCTACGACTCCAACGCCTTCGCGGGCGCCACGCCCGGCGCGGGCGGGGGCGAGGCCGACACCGCCATCCACGTCCGCCCGGGCCTGACGCTCTCCGTGCCCGGCGACATGACCTCGGTGGACCTCACCGCCAAGCTCGACTGGATCACCACCACCGGCAGCAGCGACGTGGCCAAGAAGCTCGACAACACCGTCTACGCCGACGCCGCGCTCGGCATCTCGGTGAACAAGCGGGGCGTGGTCGGGCTCGAGGTCGACGACACCTTCCGGCGCAGCGACCGGCCGCAGGCGCTCACCATCCCGTTCTCGGTCAGCTCCAACTACAACGTCCTCGACCTGGCCGTGCCCTTCCGGCCGGGCGGCGGCGCCCTGACGCTGCAGCTCAACGGCGCCTGGATGCTGGAGTCCTTCGAGCCCCGCGACAACACCTACTGCTCCACCAGCCCCGACCCGGCCTGCGACGTCTCCAAGCTCGGCTACAACCAGGTGGACGCCGGGGCCAGCGTGGCCTGGAAGTTCCTGCCCCGCACCTCGGCCCTCGTCGAGGGCGGCTGGTTCACCCGCAGCCCCAACGACAAGGCCTACACGGTCACCGGCGCCCCGTCCGGCTACCGCGTCGCCGCCGGCGTGACCGGCCTCGTCACCCCGCACCTGGCCGCCACCGTGAAGGCCGGCTACGGCGCCACCTCCGGCGGGACCACCAACCTGGGCACCTGGCTCGCCACGGTCGAGGGCGAGTGGATGCCCAGCGAGACCTCCAACGTGAAGCTCGGCTACGGGCACGACCTCGCGGTCGACCCCTCGGCGCTCTACGCCGACAACCGGATCTCCCTCTCGGCCCGGCAGCTGGTGGCCGGCCGGGTCGTGCTCGGGCTGACCGGCTCGATGGACCTGCTGGGGTACTCGCCGGGGTCCGACACCACCACCATCCTGCAGGTGTCGCCGTCGGTGGGCGTCGAGGTGACCCGCTGGCTCAAGGGCGAGCTGGCCTACGCCTACACCGACCGCAAGTCCTCCGCGGCCAGGGCCCTCGCCCTGCTCGACTACAGCAAGAGCGAGATCTGGCTGAAGGCCGTCGCCACCTACTGATCCACCCGCCGCCGCTGCACCGCCGAGCCGGGGCCACCCGGCTCGCGCCGTTTCACGGCCACCACCCCCGAGCCGCATGCGCCTCCTCCGACTCCCCTCCGCCCTCGCGGCCCTGACCCTGGCCCTCGGCTGCGCGCCGCGCGCCGTCCAGCCCACCGCCTTCCCGCCCGCGAGCGGCGCCGCGGCGCTGGACCTGTCGGGCGCCACGCTCGGCTCCGGGGACCTCTTCGAGGTGCGCGTCTTCCAGGAGCCGGAGCTCTCCGGCATCTTCCAGGTCGGGCCGCAGGGCGACGTCATCTTCCCGCTCTGCCAGCGGGTGGTGGTGGGCGGCCTGACCGCCAACGCCGCCGCCGAGAAGCTGCGCGCCTGCCTCTCCCAGGGGTTCCTGCGGAACCCCCAGGTGTCGGTGCTCATCAAGGAGTACAACTCCAAGAAGGTCTTCGTCTTCGGCGAGGTGCAGAAGCCCGGCACCTTCCCCTTCCAGGACGGCATGTCGATCGTGCAGGCCGTCACCCTGGCCGGCGGCTTCACCCGCAACGCGGCGCAGAACTCCACCTCCATCACCCGGCTCATCGACGGCCAGGAGGTGAAGGTGAAGGTCAACGTCCAGGACATCGCCCTCGGCAAGGCGCAGAACGTCACGCTCGAGCCGGGCGACATCGTCTACGTCCCGGAGTCGATGTTCTAGGCGCGCCGGGGCCCGGCCCTGGCGGCCGCGCC
>JAJYAW010000248.1 GCA_021779335.1 Myxococcales bacterium
CCAGCACCCAGACCCACCAGATCATGTCCTCGGTCCCCTTTCGACCGGGGGTGATGGTAGCACCCCGCCGCGCCGCGCGCTCCGCGTTCGCCGCGGCCGGTCGCCCC
This sequence comes from Myxococcales bacterium, assembly GCA_021779335.1. Taxonomy (GTDB): domain Bacteria; phylum Myxococcota; class Myxococcia; order Myxococcales; family Anaeromyxobacteraceae; genus JADKCZ01. Next base: position 108 of record JAJYAW010000248.1, read on the forward strand.
CGGCATGGGGCTCGGCCCCTGGAGGGGTCAGGCCAGCCAGGCCACCGCCACGCCCGCCGCGCCGCAGGCCAGCATGCCGAGGAGCGCCGCCACCACCCGGCGGCCGAAGCCCCAGCCCCCGAGGACCGCGGCCATGACCGCCTTGACCACCGTGTTGGACGCGGCGCCGAGGAAGATGGTGGTGGCCGCCACCTGGGGCGCCACCTGGCCGCCCGAGAGCCGCGCCATGGAGAGGGTGATGGCGTCCACGTCGGTGGCGCCGGCCACCACGCCGGCCGCGTAGCTGCCGGCCGGGCCGAGGTGGACGGCGGCCGCCTTGGAGCCGAGCAGCACCACCCCGAAGAGCAGCGCGAACTTGAGCGCCGCCGAGAGCTCGAAGGGGTTCGTGAAGGGCACCGGCGCGCCGGTCCCGGCGGCGCGGCGCGAGCGGAGCCAGAGCCAGAGGCTGGCCCCCAGGCCGCCCGCCGCGGCGGCCCCCATGGGGAAGGCCACCGCCGGCGCCAGGGCCGGGTTGACCACCGCCACGATGGCGTAGACGCGGGCGAACATGATGGTCGAGGCGAGCACCACCGCCATGGCCGCCGGCGCGGCGAGCTCGGCGCGCTCCCGCGCCCGCCCCGCCATGGAGAGGGTCACCGCGGTGGAGGAGACCAGACCGCCCACCACGCCGGTGAGCCCCAGGCCCCGCTCCGGCCCGAGCAGCCGGATGCCGGCGTAGCCCACGAAGGACATGGCGGAGATGAGCACCATGAAGCGCCCCACGTCGGCGGGGTTGAGCACGTCGAGCGGGCCGAAGGTCCGGTCGGGCAGGAGCGGCAGCACCACCACCGCCACGATGAGGAACTTGAGCGCGGACGCCATGTCCTCGCGCGAGAGGGTGTGGGCCAGCCGGTGGGTGGCGGGCTTGGCGGAGAGGAGGAAGGTGGCCACCACCGCCACCCCCGCCACGGCGAAGATGCGCCGGCTGGTGGGCTCGACGACGCCGCGGGTGCAGGCCAGGGCGCCGAGCAGGAAGGAGAGCAGGAAGGCGGCCTCGGAGGTGATGCCGCGCCCCCGGTCGCGCTGCACGTCGCCGTGGTAGTTCACCACCAGGAACGCCACCAGGGCGAGCAGCGCCGTGAGGAGCACCAGCGGCCCGAGCTCGCGCGAGGCCAGGGTGGCCACGCCGCCCACCAGGGCGAAGAGGGGGTGGGTGCGGGCCCCGCCCAGGAAGGCGTCGCCGCTCTGCTCGGGCGCCGACCGCTCCCGCTCCAGGCCGATGAGGAGGCCGGCCGCGGCGGCCAGCCCGAGCGACACGAAGGGCTCGTACTCGGTCATCGGGGGAGCGTACTCCCCGGGGCGGGAGGCGGGACAGGCCTCTGCGGCGGGCGACGTCGAGGGGCACCGGCTGCCCGCTGCGCGAGCAAGCCTTGCCCGCGCGCCGGTCAAGGGCGCGGCCCCGCGCCCCGGGCGGAGCGCGCCGAGCCCGGAAAGCGCCGGATCCGGCCCGAATCCTCGGCGCAGATCGCGGCTCGCGCCCCCGGCACGGCCGCTGCAGTCGTGACGACTCCGAGACGACAAGGCCCCGGACCCCGCACCACTCCACCTCCTTCCCGGAGACGACATGGCTGACTCGACCGCTGCCCCCTCGACCGGAACCACCGGTCCGCGCGCCACGCTGGGCCTGACCGGGCTCACCATCAACGCCATGGCCCTCATCGCGCCCGGCGCCTTCCTCTGGCTCACCTTCCAGATCCAGTCGCTCTACGGCGCGCCCATGGCCGGCTCCGCCATGTGGATGGGCATCGTGGCCGCGCTGGTGCTCTGCTTCGCCACCGCCATCGCCTACGCCGAGCTGGCCAAGCTCTACCCCGGCGCCGGCTCCTCCTACTTCTTCGCCGAGCAGGGCTTCCTCAACCACACCAGGTACTTCAGGTTCGCCCGCATCATGAAGTTCGCCACCGGGTGGGCCTCGCACCTCTACTACTGGGTCTACCCGGGCGTCATGGTGGGCGTGACCGCCATCCTCTCCGGCTACCTGCTCAACCAGTTCTTCCCGGACTCCTTCTCGGGCAACCTGAGCAGCCCGCTCTTCATGATCCTGTTCAGCGTGGGCTTCGCCTTCTTCGTGGCCTACATCGCCTTCCGCGGCGTGACGGGCACCACCGGGGTCAACTTCGCCATCAACGTCATCCAGATCGCCGCGCTGCTGGTCTTCTCGGTCATCGCCATCTCCTACCGCTCGCAGCACCCGGAGGGCTCCAAGGCCTGGCACCTCTCCGGCGGCGTCCCCGTCGACTACGTGGTCGCCCAGGAGCCGGTGCTGGAGGACGGCAAGCCCAAGCTCGACGACAGGGGCGCGCCGGTGCTGCGGGACAAGATCGCCGACGACGGCACGCCGGTGGCCGAGCTGGAGGACGGGCGGCCCAAGCCGTTCAAGATCAGCTACGCCGAGCCGGTCACCAAGGACGGCACGTTCCAGTACCACACCACCGCCAGCTCGGTGACCGCCCCGCACGGCTTCTCCTTCATCGTCATCCAGGCCTGCATCGCCATCCTCATCCTGGTCGGCTTCGAGTCGGTGACCTCCATGGGCGAGGAGGCCAAGAACGCCAAGCGGGACATCCCGCGCGCCGTGCTCCTCTCGCTCGGCATCCAGGGCGTCGCCTGCTACCTCATCGAGTACTTCGCGGCCAACTACTTCCTCAACCAGGGCTACACCCTGTCCAACGCGGGCGCCTCCGGCGCCCCGCTGGCCGACATGATGGTGCTGGCCGGGACCTGGCTCTTCGGCAGCTACAAGCTGGGGCGGGCCTTCATGCTGGTGCAGGCCGCCACGGTCTTCCTGGCGCTCATCGGCACCACCCTGTCGTCGCTCTCCACCGGCGCCCGCGTCACCTACGCCATGGGGCGGGACGAGGAGATGCCGGCCCACTTCGGCATCCTTCACGGCCGCCGGCTCACCCCGCACCGCGCCATCTGGACGCTGGCAGGCATCTCGGCGGTGCTCGGCATCCTCACCGTCCTCCTCTACCTGGGCGGCACCGCGCCGGTGCTCGAGCCCAAGTTCCACGGCTCCTTCTGGTACAGCTTCCTGGTCTTCAAGCCGGAGACGGTGGCGGCCCTGCCCAACTCGCTCGTCATCATGACGCTGGTCTCCAACTTCGGCACCTTCCTCCTCTACATGCTGACCTGCATCGTCGCCATCGTGGCCTTCCGCGAGCACGAGTCGTTCTCCGGCTTCAAGCACGTGGTCATCCCCGTCTTCGGGCTGCTGGCCAACCTGGTGTGCATGGGCTTCTACGTGGTCGGTCCCTTCGTGGTGGCCGGCATGAGCTGGAAGGAGCCGTTCATCGCCCTCGCCATCGTGGCGGCCTTCGGCCTGTACGGGGCCGTCTACTTCCTCTCCTCGAGCAAGAAGAAGGGCCGGGCGGTCATGGTCCAGAAGCCGGTCGCGGCGTAGCGCGGGGCCCCGGTCCGGTGGGGCAGGGGCGCGGTCCTCCCGCACGGGAGGGCCGCGCCCCGCCTCTCCTGGGGCGCGCCTCACGTCCGCGGGTAGGCGTCGGTGCCCATCTCCAGCGAGTCCAGCCCCTGGTACTCCACCTCGGCCGGCACGCGGTTCCCCATGACCCGCTCCACCAGCAGGAAGAACCCGTACGACGCCCCGAAGACGAAGGCCACGTTGACCAGCACGCCGATGACCTGGACCAGCAGCTGCCGGCCGTCGCCGAAGAGGAGCCCGCGCACCGGCCCCTCGACCCCGTTCCAGCCGTGGCCCCAGCTGCCGTCGGCGAAGAGGCCGACGGCGATGGTCCCCCAGGCGCCGCACACACCGTGAACGGAGAAGGCGCCCACCGGGTCGTCGATGCGGAGCCGGCGCTCCAGCAGGCCGACGCTCCAGACCACCAGCAGCCCCGCCACGGCGCCGATGAGCACGGCCGCGGCGGGGGTCACGAAGGCGCAGCCGGCCGTGATGGCCACCAGACCGCCCAGCAGTCCGTTGGCGGCCATGGTCAGGTCCGGCTTGCTCATGGTGAAGCGAACGTAGAGGAGCGCGCCCAGCGCGCCGGCCGAGGAGGACAGCATCGTGTTGACCGCCACCAGCGCGATGCGGGAGCTCCCCGCCTGCAGCGTCGAGCCGGCGTTGAAGCCGAACCAGCCGAACGCCAGGATGAGCGTGCCCACCACCGCCATGGGCAGGTTGTGCCCCGGCATGGCGCCGATGGTGCCGTCGGCGCGGTAACGCCCCAGGCGCGGCCCGAGCACCAGCATGCCGGCCAGGGCGGTCACGCCGCCGGTCAGGTGGACCACGCTGGAGCCGGCGAAGTCCACCAGGCCGTGGCCCAGGCCGAGGTTGGCGCCGAGCTGCGAGAGCCAGCCGCCGCCCCACACCCAGTTGCCGAAGACCGGGTAGAGCAGCGCCGACATGAAGACCCCGTAGACCAGGAAGGCCGAGAACCTCCAGCGCTCGGCCAAGGCGCCGGTGGGGATGGTGGCGGCCGTGTCCATGAAGACGGCCGAGAAGAGGAACATGGCGAGGTGGGCCGGCGCGGCGGCCACCGAGACCAGGCCGAAGCGGGCCGCGCCGAAGAGGCCCCAGGTGGCGCCGCCCAGCGTGAGCCCGATCTCGCGGGCGCCGCCGGCCGCGCCGCCCAGGGTGGGCCACTCCGGGACGCCGCCCATCATGATCCCGTAGCCCACCAGCCAGAAGCAGAGCACGCCGAGCGGGTAGATGACGAAGTTCATCGCCATGGTGTTGGCCGCGTTGCGCGCGCGGGTGAAGCCGGTCTCCACCATGGCGAAGCCGGCCTGCATGAACATCACCAGGAAGCCGCAGAGCAGCACCCAGGCCAGGTTGAGCGCGGTATCCGGCGAGGCGGGCATCCTTTACCTCCGTTCCAGGGTGGCCCCGGGGCGGCCCGGGGCGGGCGGCGGGGCGTCGCCCGCGGAGAGCCAGACCAGCAGGAGCAGGCCGGCCGCGGCGAGGGCCAGGGCGACGCCCGCCAGCACGCGGCGGCGGGCCCGGCT
>JAJYAW010000249.1 GCA_021779335.1 Myxococcales bacterium
GGGCGCAGGCGCAGGCGCAGGCGACCGCGCCGGCGGCCCGGCCCGGCGCGCCGGGCCGGCCGAGGGAGTGGATCCTGCTGGTGGAGGACGACGCCCAGGTCCGCGACGCGACCTCCCGCGCCCTGCGCTCGGCCGGCTACCAGGTGGCGGTGGCGGGCGGCGGCGACGAGGCCCTGGCGCTGCTGGCCGGCGGCCTCGCGCCGCAGCTCCTGCTCACCGACGTGGTGATGCCGGGGATGAACGGGCGGCAGGTGGCCGACGCGGTGCGGGCGGCGGTGCCGGGCGTCCGCGTGCTCTTCATGTCCGGCTACGCGGGGGACATCATCGTCCACCACGGCGTCGTCGACCCGGGGCTCGACCTGCTGGAGAAGCCCTTCACCACGGCTGGCCTGCTGGAGCGGGTGCAAGCGGCGCTGGACCGCTGAGCTGGCAGAGCGGTCCGCTGCGCTGGACCGCTGAGCTGGCAGCGCGGTCAAGCGCGCGCCAGCACCGCGCGGATGACCCCGGAGAGCTGGGCCCCGACCACCGGCTTGGTCACCAGCAGGTCCACGCCGGCGGGCCGCCCCCGCTCCGCCGCGAGCCGCTCGCTGTAGCCGGTGCAGAGGACGACCGGCAGGTCCGGCCGGTGCGCCTTGAGCCGCCGGGCCACCTCGTCGCCGGTGAGGCCGGGCATGGTCATGTCGGTGACCGCCACGTCGAAGGCCTGCGGCGCCGCCTCGAAGGCGGCCAGGGCGGTCGCCGGCGCGGTGAAGGCGGACACGCGGTAGCCGAGCCGCCCCAGCGTCCGCTCCGCCAGGCGGCAGACCGCCTCCTCGTCGTCCAGGAAGAGCACCCGCTCGGTGCCGGCCTGGCCCTCTGCCTCGACGCCGCGCTCGACCACCTCCGCGGGCGCGCGCACCGGGAGGTACACGTCGAAGGTGGAGCCCTTCCCGGGCGCGCTCGCCACCGAGATGGTGCCGCCCATCCGCTGCACGATGCCGTGGACCATGGCCAGCCCCATGCCCGTGCCGCCCTGGTCCGACCGGGTGGTGAAGAAGGGCTCGAAGAGGCGCGCCTTCACCTCCGGCGTCATGCCCACGCCGCTGTCCCGCACCGTCAGGCGGACGTGGCGGCCGGTGGCGCAGTGGCCGTGGCTGGCGGCGAAGGCCGCGTCCAGGTCGACCTCGGAGACGCCCACCTCCAGCAGGCCGCCGTCCCGCATGGCCGCCGCGGCGTTGGTGCAGAGGTTGACGAGGACGCGGTGGAGGTCGGTCGGATCCGCCAGGACGGAGGCCTCGGAGCCGAGCTCGGCGCGGATCTCGACGGTGGCGGGGATGGAGGCGCGCAGGAGCTTGAGCGCCTCGCGCGCCACGGCGGCCGGCTGGACCGGCCGGGCCTCCTGGGGCCCCTGCCGGCTGAAGGTCAGGATCTGGCGGGTCAGGGCGGTGGCGCGGTGGGAGGCCTCCAGCACCGCCTGCAGGTCCTCGCGGAGCCCGGGCTCGAGCGGCTGCTCCAGCGCGAGCTGGGTGTAGCCGGTGATGGCCGAGAGGACGTTGTTGAAGTCGTGGGCGATGCCGCCGGCCAGCGTGCCGATGGCCTCCAGCTTCTGCGACTGGGCCTGGTGGGCCTCGCCGCGGACCCGCTCGGTGACGTCGTCGATGCGGAAGACGCCGCCGCGCACGCCGTGGGTCGTCAGCGGGTAGTGGAGCAGGTCGAAGCAGCGGCGCCGCCCGTCCACCTCGGCGTCCACGCGCTCCCGGCTCGACGGCCCCTCGGCCCCGGCGCGCAGCGCCAGCAGCGGCGCCGCCAGCCCGGGGAGCACCTCCGCCAGCTCCTTCCCGGCCGCCTCGGCCTGGGAGCGGCCGGTGGCCCGCTCCGCCTGCTGGTTCCAGAGCGTGACGCGCCCGGCCTTGTCGAGCCCCACCAGCATGGAGGGCATGGCGGTGACCACGGCCGAGAGCGAGTCCTTCAGGTCGCCGACCTCCGCCTCGGCCCGCCGCCGCTCCGCCACCTCGGCCTGCAGCGTCCTGGTCCGCTCCCGCACGCTGCGCCGCAGCCGCCCGTTGAAGAGGACCAGGCCGGCGAAGAAGAGGAGGCCGGCGCTCAGCGCGCCGGTGACGGTCCAGCCGAGCCGCCGCGCGCCCTCGAAGGGGGCGCGGATGGTCTCGACCGCCCGGATGCGCCCGACCTGCTCGCCGAAGCCGCCGCCCCCGGGGTAGAGGGCGGCCAGCCCCGCCGGGGCCTCCTGGCGCCGGCCGTGGCAGCGCAGGCATGGTGGCGTGGTCTCCAGGAACGGGATGGAGTACTCGAGGTACTCCTGCCCGTCGACGGTGACGATCTCGTGCAGCGCCCGCAGCGAGCGGTCCTCGTTGAAGCGGCGCAGCAGCTCGCGCTCGCGGGCGTCGGCCAGGTTGAGCGGGTTGCGCGGGTTGTTCGAGGCCAGCTTGTAGTAGATGGGCGGCAGCCCGGCCCGCACCCGCTCCTCGTTGTACAGGGCGTGGGCGCGGCGGACCATGTACGAGGAGGAGAGGATCTGCGGCGCGTAGTACCCCGGGTCGACCTCGCCGCTGCCGAGCGCCCGGTAGTACTCGGGGTGCATGACCTCCTGGATGTAGCGGTGGAGGCCGCGCTGCGTGAACAGCACGTTCTGGACGCTCTCCTCGGCCTCGCCGAGGAGGTAGCGCTGGATGGCGAGGTGGATGATCGCGCCGGCCGCCAGCGCGAAGGCGACCGTGAGCGAGGCGATCCGGAGCTGCGAGCGCCAGGCCGTCATGGCCCCGTCCGGGGACGGCGCGTCCGGCCACCGGCGGTCGCCGACTTCGAACGACGCACGTCACGGATGCCCGATGGCACCACGCTCGACACTCCCCCCCAGGGACATCGTCGGACCGGTGCGCGCCGGTGACAATGCCGTGAACGGGGTAGGTCCGATTGCCGCAGGCTGAGGGTACGAGCCCGGGCTCCGGATAGGCGAAGGCCCCGACGCCGACCCGAGCTTCCGGGGGTGTCAGGGCCTCTCGCACCGCGGTGCGACCGTGAGGTCGCTGCGGATCAGACCGGGCGGACGTTGGCGGCCTGGAGCCCCTTCGGGCCCTTGGTCACCTCGAACTGCACCTTCTGACCCTCGGCGAGGGTGCGGAAGCCCTCGGCCTGGATGGCGGTGTGGTGGCAGAAGACATCCTCGCCGCCGCCGTCCTGAGTGATGAAGCCGAAGCCCTTCGCATCGTTGAACCACTTCACGGAGCCAGTAGCCATTACAGTATTTCTCGTTTCTTCTCTGTTATCCGGAGGGCAAGTGGCCGACCGGTCCCCGCCCGGAGCCGGGTTGAGGGTGAGAGTGGATACGCTTTCTTGAACAGGAAGTCGAGATCCCCCCCCGGATGGACAAAGTGAGCGGGATCTTGGGGCTCTATCGGCGATGCCCCGAAGCGCGTACAAGTGTTGCAACGAAATCGCGCCGACCTCCGTTCGCTTCGAGCGGTCGCTGACTGCGAAGGAGCGACCATGAGCGATCTGACCAAGGGCACCCTCGTCCAGCACTCCTCCCTTGGGCTGGGCAAGGTGGTGGCCGTCGAGCCCAACGCGCTGCACGTCTTCTTCCCCGACAGCGACAAGCGCTTCGCGGCCAAGCTGCGGCTGCCGGCGGCACGATCGATGCTTCGCACCGAGGGCATCGAGCCCAACCAGTGGCTGACCGGGCTCTCGGCCTTCGCCATGGACGAGGCCACCGGGCGCTACGGCCTCTCGGCCACCTGGCTGACCCACGACCAGGCGATCGCCCAGTACCTGGAGCTTCACCCGGAGGGCTTCGGCGAGAAGGCGGCCGGGGCGGCTCGCAAGCCGGACCGGCAGGCCCGCTGGGCGGCGGCGCACGCCGCCTGGGAGGCCAAGCTGGGCCAGGGGGAGGGCGAGCGGCTGCTGGCGGCCGGCGACCTGTCGCTCCTGGTGAAGCGCGGGCTCGACGTGGAGAAGCACGTGGCGCCGCTCCACCCGCCGTCGGACGAGGAGGCCGTCAGGTCGGCCTTCTCCGATCCGGAGCTGACCGGCCCGTACTTCGCGGCCCTCTTCGAGCTGCTGGCCGACAAGCGGGGCAGCCGGGCCCGCTTCGACGCGCTCTTCGCGGCGGCGCGCGCGCTGCCCGCGGAGCCGGCGCAGCAGTGGCTGGTGGCCACGCTCTTTCCGTTCATCGCCGCGCCGGACCGGCACGTCCTGCTCCGCCCCCGGGCCACCGGCCACGCCGCCGACCGGCTGGGCTGCGACCTGAACGCCCACGCCGCGCCCGCCTGGGGGCCGTACTCGGCGCTGCGCGCCCTCTCCGTCCAGCTGCTGGAGAAGCTGGCGCCCAGCGGCGCCAGGGACTTCGTGGACGTCGAGGCCTTCCTGTTCGTCACCGGGGCCGCCAAGCGCCCCTCCACCAAGGCGAGCGGCCTGGCGACGCCGCGCTCGCACCGCGCCGGAGCGCGCCTCGACGGCGCCGCCTCCGCCGCACGGAGCAAGCCGTGAACGACGACTTCCGCGACCTGAAGATCCGCCTGCGCAAGCTGGACACGCTGCTCGACGGGGGGCGGACCGGGAACCTCCCGTTCGCCCAGGCCGTCAGCATGGCGCGCCGCGCCGTCAAGACCGGCGACCGCTCCCGCAAGCCGAGCGTCGAGCTGCTCGGGCTGATGGCCAAGGCCGAGACGCTGGGTCGCTCCCTGGAGACCTAGGGGCCCCCGGCGTCCATCCTGGGGACCGCCAGGCGGCCCCGCCGCGGCGCCCGAGCGCGGGCTACGACCGGCTGTCGAGCCGGCGCGCCTCGAAGCGGCCGGCGGCCCGGGCCCTGCTCTCGCTGCAGAAGGTGGCGAAGCGCTTGCCGTCCACCGAGACGCGCCAGCGGAGCCGCTCCAGCTTCTCGATGAGGACCGTGTGCTTGCCAATGGCGACCGTGATGGCGGCGGGGGTCATGGTGGTGAACACATAACACCGCCGGAGGCGCCGGGCCCGCATCACGCGGGCCGCCGGGCGCCGCCGACGCCGGGAGGGCCGGGCGCGGGCCCGTCACCGCCGATAGGAGGAGCAGCATGATCTCGTGGGCACGCATCCCCGATGGCTGGGCGCTCAACCTCGACGGCACCGACGGGGCGCTG
>JAJYAW010000250.1 GCA_021779335.1 Myxococcales bacterium
GCGCGCCCAGCTGCCGGCGGCGAGGAGGGCCGCCCCGCCCCGCCGGCGCGGCGGCCTCACCGTCCTGCGCTGAGCGGCCGCGCGGCGGTGCTAAGGTGGCGCGCCTCATGGCCTCCGCTCCAGCGCCCGCCCGGACCGCCACGTCCGCCCCCGTCCTCTTCCTGCTCTCCTCCGCCATCTGGGGCACCACCTGGCTGGTCATCAAGTTCCAGCTCGGCGTGGTGGCGCCAGAGGTCTCGGTGGCCTGGCGCTTCGCCCTGGCCTCGCTCCTCCTGCTCGGCTGGAGCGCCGCGCGGGGGCTCTCGCTCCGCTTCCGGGCCGCGGACCACCTGGGCTTCGCCCTGCTCGGGCTCCTCCTCTTCGGCCTCAACTACGTCTTCGTCTACCTGGCGGAGCTGCACCTCACCTCCGGCCTGGTGGCGGTGCTCTTCGCCTTCCTGGTCTTCTGGAACCTGCTGGGCGCCCGCCTCTTCTTCGGCACGCCGGCGCCCCCGGCCGTCCTCGGCGGCGCGGTGCTGGGCGTGCTCGGGGTGGGGCTCCTCTTCTGGCCGGAGGTGGCGGCGGTGCGCGGCGACGCCAGCCTGGGGCTGGGGGTGGTCTACGCCGTGGCGGGGACGGTGGTGGCCTCGGCCGGCAACCTCTGGTCGCAGCGGCTCTTCGCCCGCGGCGTGGCGGTCATCCCGGGCACGGCCTGGTCGATGGGGTACGCCTCGCTGGGCGTCCTGGCCTGGTGCGCGGCGCGCGGCCTGCCCCTCGCCTTCGACGCCCGCGCGCCCTACGTGCTCTCGCTCCTCTACCTCGCCCTCCTCGGCTCGGTGGTCGCCTTCGTCGCCTACCTGACGCTGCTGCAGCGGATCGGCGCCGGGCGCGCCGGGTACAGCGCGGCGGTCATCCCGGTGGTGGCGATGCTGGCCTCGACGGCCTTCGAGGGCTACCGCTGGACGGTCTCGGCGGTGGCCGGCCTGGGGCTGGTGCTGGCCGGCACGGTGCTGGTGCTGCGGGCCAAGGCGCGGGCCGCGGCCGCTCCCTGAGGGCCGGCGGCCTGCGGGGGCGGCCTGGACTCCGCCCGGCAGGCCGGCCCGTCCTGTCGTAGACTCCGCGCCCTGATGCGCCAGCGCCTCGCCCTGCTCTCCGCGGTCGCCACCGGGATCGCGCTCCTCCTGGCCGCCGTCCTCTTCGCGCTGGCGCGCCGCTCGTGACCGTGCCGACCGCCCGCGACGTCACCCGTGCCGCGCTCTGGATGGGGCTCTACGCCCTGCTGGCGCTCTTCCCGCTCCTGCTCCTGCTGGCGGCGCCGGCCCGCTGGGGCGGCGGCTTCAGCGAGGAGCTCGCCTCGGCGCTGGGCTTCCTGGCCCTCTCCATCATGGCCATGCAGTTCGTGCTGACGGCCCGCTTCCAGTGGGTCGCGCCCCCCTTCGGCACCGACCTCGTCTACGCCTTCCACCGCCACGTCACCGCGGTGGCCCTGGGCTTCGCCCTGCTCCACCCGGTGCTGCTCTTCGGCTCCTCGCTGCGCGGCGCCCTCCACTACCTGTGGCCCTGGGCGGCCCCGTGGGAGATCGCGGCCGGGGTCTGGTCCACCTACGCGCTGCTGGCGCTGGCGCTCACCTCCTGGCTGCGCAAGCGGCTGCGCCTCCCCTACGAGGCCTGGCGCTGGCTCCACGGCCTCCTGGCGGTGCTGGCGGTGGCGGTGGGCGTCTGGCACGCCATCCAGGCCGGCCGGCTCCTCTCCAGCCCGGTGGTCCGCTGGCTCTGGCTGGCCTGGACCCTGGCCTGGGTGGGGCTGATCGTGCGGGTCCGCCTCGTCAAGCCGCTGTCGCTGCGCGCCTACCCCTGGACGGTGGTCGAGGTCCGGCCGGAGCGCGGCGACGCCGTCACCCTGGTGCTCGAGCCGGAGGGGCACGACGGCTTCCGCTTCCGCGCCGGGCAGTTCGCCTGGCTCACGCTGGGCCCCTCCCCCCTCGGCGGCGCGGAGCACCCGTTCTCCTTCTCCTCGTCGTCGCAGGCGGCGCCGCGGGTGGAGCTCACCGTCAAGGCGGTGGGCGACTTCACCCGGGCGGCGCAGCGGACCCGGCCCGGCCAGCGCGCCTGGCTGGACGGCCCCTACGGCTCCATGTCGATCGACTCCTTCCCGGACGCCGACGGCCACGTCTTCATCGCCGGCGGCGTGGGGGCGGCCCCCTGCCTCTCCATGCTGCGGACGCTGGCCGACCGCGGCGACCGGCGCCACCACCTGTTCATCCTGGCCACCAGCGAGTGGGACCGCACCCCCTTCCGCGAGCCGCTGGCGGCGCTGCAGGAGCGGCTCGACCTGCAGGTGGTCCACGTGCTGGAGCGGCCCCCGCCGGGCTGGACCGGCGAGCGGGGGCTGGTCGACGAGCCGCTGCTCGATCGCTGGCTGCCGCGCGGCGGCCGGTACGGGCACTTCGTCTGCGGCCCCTCCCCCATGATGGACGCCGTGGAGACCGCGCTGGGGCGGCTCGGCGTGCCGCTCTCCGACCTCCACTCGGAGCGGTTCGATCTGGTATGAGGGACGCCGCCATGACGACGAGATTCAACGTGGGCCTGGTGCAGATGGCGATGTCGAAGGACCCAGCCGAGAACACCGAGAAGGCGGCCGCCCGGGTGGCCGAGGCGGCGGCGCGCGGCGCCCAGGTGGTCTGCCTGCCCGAGATGTACCGCACCCCCTACTTCTGCCAGTCGGAGACCCACGCCGCCTTCGACCTGGCCGAGCCGGTGGACGGCCCGTCGGTGCGGCGGCTCTCGCAGGTGGCCCGCCAGCACGGCGTGGCGGTGGTGGTCCCCATCTTCGAGGAGCGGGCCACCGGCCTCTACCACAACAGCGCGGTCGTGCTGGACGTGGACGGCACGGTGGCCGGCCTCTACCGCAAGATGCACATCCCGGACGACCCGGGCTTCTACGAGAAGTTCTACTTCACCCCAGGTGACCTGGGCTTCAAGGCCATCGACGTGAGGCCGGGGCGCATCGGCGCGCTCATCTGCTGGGACCAGTGGTACCCGGAGGCGGCGCGCCTCACCGCGCTCTGCGGGGCGGCGGTGCTCTTCTACCCGACCGCCATCGGCTGGCACCCGGCCGAGAAGGCCGAGTTCGGCGCGGCCCAGCGCGACGCCTGGCTCACCATGCAGCGGAGCCACGCCATCGCCAACGGCTGCTACGTGGCGGCGGTCAACCGCGTGGGGCACGAGCGGGAGGCCGCCGGGGCGGCCGGCCTGGAGTTCTGGGGCACCAGCTTCCTCTGCGATCCCTACGGCGTGGTGGTGGCCCAGGCCGCCACCGACCGCGAGGAGATCCTGGTGGCCCCGGTGGACCTCGGCAAGATCCAGGAGATGCGCCGCCACTGGCCCTTCCTGCGCGACCGGCGCATCGACGCCTACGGCGACCTGACGCGGCGGTTCCGCGATTGATCGCCATGGCCTCCAGCGCGCCCGCCGCCCAGGGCTTCGCCATGCCGGCGGAGTGGGCGCCGCACGACGCCACCTGGCTGGCCTGGCCGCACAACGTCCGCGACTGGCCGGGCCGCTTCGCCCCCATCCCCTGGGTCTACGCCGAGATCGTGCGCCACGTCGCCCGCGGCGAGACGGTGCGCCTCTCGGTGCAGGACGCCGCCCACGAGCGGAAGGTGCGGGCCCTCCTGGCCCGGGCCGACGTGCCGCTCGAGAACGTGGAGCTGCGCCGCTTCCCCACCGATCGCGTCTGGAGCCGCGACCACGGCCCCATCTGGCTCACCCGCGCCGCTCCGCAGGCCGGCAAGGCCATCGCCGGCTTCCGCTTCGACGCCTGGGCCAAGTACCCGGACCACCGGCGCGACGCCCGCATCCCGGCGCGGGCCGCCCGGGCCCTGCGCGTGCCGCTGCTGCCGGCCCTCCACGCCGGGCGGCCGGTGGTGCTGGAGGGCGGGGCCATCGACGTGAACGGGCGCGGCACCGTCCTCACCACCGAGGAGTGCCTGCTCGACCCGGCGGTGCAGGTGCGCAACCCGGGCTTCGGCCGCGCCGACTACCAGCAGGTCTTCCGCGAGGTGCTGGGCGCGCGGAACACCATCTGGCTCGGCCGCGGCATCGCCGGCGACGACACCCACGGCCACGTCGACGACCTGTGCCGCTTCACCGACGCCCGCACCGTGGTGCTGTGCCGCGAGGAGGATCCGCGCGACCCCAACCACGCGGCGCTGGAGGAGAACCGCGAGCGGCTGGAGGGGGCGCGGCTGGAGGACGGCTCGCGCCCCGAGGTGGTGGCGCTGCCCATGCCCTCGCCGGTGGTCTTCGACGGCCGGCGGCTGCCCGCCTCCTACGCCAACTTCTACGTCTGCAACGCCGCGGTGCTGGTGCCCACCTTCGACGACGCCAGGGACCGCCTGGCGCTCGGCATCCTGGCCGAGCTCTTCCGCGACCGGCCGGTGGTCGGCATCCACGCCCTCGACCTGGTGTGGGGGCTGGGCACGCTCCACTGCCTGTCGCAGCAGGAGCCGTCGGTGCCCGCGCAGGTGCACACCACCGCCGCCGCCGGGTAGGCGGCGCTGGCCTTCAACTCCGCCCGGTCACGCCGACCGACTGCAGGAACTGGCCGCCGTCGGTCTGGATCGCCCGCAACCCGGGGCTGGGTGTCACGCCTACGAACCGCGGTGCCGGCGATCGGAGCCCCGCGCTCCCTGAGGATTGTCTCCAGATGGCCGAAAGGGCCAGCCGGCACGGCGGGAAGAAGTGACCTGGTGACGCCGTCCAGCGGCTGGCGCTGGAGGATGGCCGGAACCGGACGGTTGCGGCCGTCATGCCGACCAGACCGTCCTGAACCACACACCCTTCAGCTTCGCCTTCTGCCATCGGTCAACAAACGCGCCACCGAAGTACATCCGTGCGGTCGGTAGAGTGGCCAGCTTGAAGACCGGGACGTCCCGTACCAACTCCGGCCGAAACACGGGGTCAAGTCCCAATCTCTGTGTAAATCATACTTCGCGTGAAGCTCCTCGGGTGGATCAGGCCGCCTTGGCGACGACGACCTCCTTCGACTTCAACATCGACATGTCCAGGTAGCGGCGGTCGGACCA
>JAJYAW010000251.1 GCA_021779335.1 Myxococcales bacterium
TGCGCGCCGTGGCGTCGAGCGGCGCCGACGCGGTGCTGCTGCCCAAGGTGGAGGACGCGGGCTACGTCCGCGGCGTGGAGGCGGCGCTGGCGGCCTACCGGGCCCCGCCCGGCCTGGCCATCTGGGCGATGAAACGCGAGCCGAGGAGCTGTTCCGGCGTGCGCTCGCGAATAGACACCCAGAGGCTGGAAAGGCGCTCCGGTTGCTGGGCGAGGCCAGGTGACACCAGGGAAGGGCCGGTCAGTCCCTGTTGCACGGCAACCGTGTAAAAGGTATCAGACACCATGATCCTCGACTTCGCCGACCTGGCCACCGAGGACATCTTCAACGGGTCGAGGAGCAAGGCCGCCCGCCGGTGCCTTCCGCAGGAGCTCTGGCCGGCGGCCCAGCGGAAGCTCGACCGACTCCATCGGGCCACTGAGCCCCGCGATCTGGCCGACCCACCTGGGAACCGGCTCGAGGCCCTGAAAGGTGACTACGCGGGGTTCTTCAGCATCCGGGTGAACGACCAGTACCGGATCGTCTTTCGCTTCGAGAGCGGCGATGCCCGCCAGGTCCGGATCGTCGACTACCACTGAAGGAGAGCCGCCATGCTTCCCAAGAACCGCCCCCCGACGCCGCCTGGCGAGATGCTGCTGGAGGAGTACTTGAGGCCGCGCGGCCTCACCCAGGTCGAGCTGGCGGCGCGAATGGGCGTGCCGATCCAGCGGGTCAACACCATCGTCAACGGGAAGCGCGGCATCACGGCCGAGACGGCGATCCTGCTGTCGGAGGCGCTCGACACCTCGCCCGAGATCTGGATGGGGCTACAGCTCGACCATGACCTCTGGCACGCACTCCGGAGGCGCGCCGAGGCGCGGGAGAAGCCGCGGCGGCCGCGGGGACACGGGAAGCACAAGGCGGCGTGAGCGAGGTGCCAGGTTCAGCCTGACCGATCCCCTCGATCCCACGGTCATGGGATGGGTGGACTTGCAGGCGTTCGTGAGTCCGCCCCGGTGACCTTTCGGTCGCCACGCCCGGCGCGCCGGCGGTAGCGTGGTCGGGCACCGCCCACCCGCCAGAGAGGCCGCCGCATGACCGCCCCCATCCGCCCCCGCCGCAGCGCCCTCTACGTGCCCGGCCAGAACGCCCGCGCGCTCGAGAAGGCCCGCGGCCTCGACGCCGACGTCCTCCTGCTCGACCTGGAGGACGCCGTGGCCCCGGCGCAGAAGGGCGCGGCCCGGGGCCAGGGGGTGGAGGCGCTGGCCCGGGGCGGCTCCGGCCACCGCGAGAGGGTGGTGCGCGTCAACGGGGGCGGCACCCCCTGGGAGGCCGAGGATCTGCGCGCCGTGGCGTCGAGCGGCGCCGACGCGGTGCTGCTGCCCAAGGTGGAGGACGCGGGCTACGTCCGCGGCGTGGAGGCGGCGCTGGCGGCCTACCGGGCCCCGCCCGGCCTGGCCATCTGGGCCATGATCGAGACGCCGCGCGGCGTGCTGGCCGCCCCCGAGATCGCCGCCGCCAGCCCGCGCCTGGCCTGCCTGGTGGCCGGCACGAGCGACCTCGTGAAGGACCTGGGGGCGCGCCACACGGCCGGCCGGCGGGAGGTGCTCACCGCCCTCTCGCTCGTCGTGCTGGCGGCCAGGGCCCACGGGCTCGACTGCCTCGACGGCGTCCACCTGGACCTCGAGGACGAGGCCGGCTTCGAGGCGGCCTGCGTGCAGGGGCGGGACCTCGGCTTCGACGGCAAGACGCTCATCCACCCGAAGACCATCGCCACCGCCAACCTGGTCTTCGGCCCCTCGCCCGTCGAGCTCGAGCAGGCGCGCCGGGTGGTGGTGGCCCACGCCGAGGCGGAGAGCTTCGGCCAGGGCGTGGTGGTGGTGGAGGGGCGGCTCGTCGAGGCGCTCCACGTGGCGGCGGCGCGGCGGCTCCTGGCCCTGGCCGACGCCATCGCCGCGCGGGCCCGGGCGTGACGGCCGCCCCGGCGTCGCCGGGTAGACACCTCCGGGACCTTTCCCTACACTCGCCGCACCCCTATGCGCGGCATCCGTGGAGCGACGCAGATCTCGGCGAACACCGTCGAGGCGATGGAAGAGGCGGTGGTGGAGATGGTGGAGGCGCTCATGGCGCGCAACCAGCTCCGCCCGGAGGACATCACCTGGGCCATCTTCACGGTGACCCATGACCTCGACGCCGACTTCCCGGCCCGCGCGGCCCGGCTGGCCGGCTGGCACCAGGTGCCCATGATCTGCTCGCGCGAGATCCCGGTGCCGGGCTCGATGCCGCGGGTGGTGCGGGTGCTGCTCCACGTCGAGTCGGACGGCGCGACGCACCACGTCTACCTGCGCGGCGCCCAGGCGCTGCGCCCCGACCTGCACCACGGGGTGAAGTTCCAGGAGCGGGTCGATCCCGAGCAGGCGGCCCGCGCCGCGGCCCCCAGGGCGCGGCCCGGCGCGAAGAAGGGGCGCGGCGCGAAGAAGGGGCCCGGCGCGAAGAAGGGGCGCGGGAGCCGGCGGTGAGCCGGCTGCCGCAGCCGCTCGGCCTGGTCGGGCTCGGCCTCATGGGTGGCGCGCTGGCCCGGGCCGCGCGCGCCGTCGATCCCGCCGTGCGCATCGTGGGCGTCGAGCCCAGCGAGGCCACCCGGGCCCAGGCGCTGGCGGACGGCGCGGTCGACGAGGCGCACGCCGCCCCGGGCCCCGCCCTGGCCGGCTGCCGGCTCGTCGTCCTCTGCATGCCGGTGGCGGCCATCGAGGCGGCGCTCGGCCCGGTCTCCCGCCTGCTGGCCGACGGCGCCGTCCTCTCCGACGTGGGCGGTGCCAAGGAGGCGCTGCTCTCGCGGGCCCGCGCCGAGGTCCGGCCCGGCGTCCACTTCGTGGGGGCCCACCCCATGTTCGGCGGCCACGGCGGCTACGCCGGGGCGGCGGCGGCGGCCGGGCGCTGGCGCGGCGGCCGGGTGGCCGTCTGCTCCGAGGGTGAGGCGGCCGCGGTGGACCTGGTGGCCTCCTTCCACGAGGCGCTGGGCGCCACCGTGGTCCGCTGCAGCGCCGCCGAGCACGACGCCGCGGTGGCCATGGTCTCGCACCTGCCGTACCTGGTGGCCAGCGCGCTCTCGGTGGCGGCCGCCGAGGCCGGGCCGCTGGCGCGGGCGCTGGCGGGGCCCGGCCTCAGGGACACCACCCGGCTGGCCGAGTTCCCCTTCGACATCCAGGGCGAGGTCTCGCGCCGCAACGCCAGGCTGCCCGCGGCGGCCGAGCGGCTGCAGCGCCACCTGGCCGCCATCCTGTCCGCCATCGCCGCCTCGCCCGAGGCGGCGCGCGCGGCGCTCGAGAAGGCGCGCGCCGCGCGCGAGGAGCTCTTCTGAAAGGACCGCTCACCTGCGACCGCCGGGGGCCGCTGCGCGGCGCCATCGCCGTGCCCGGGGACAAGTCGATCTCCCACCGCGCCATCCTCTTCGGCGCGCTCGCGGAGGGCGAGACGCGCGTCACCGGGATCCTCGACGCCGAGGACGTCCACTCGACCCGCCGGGCGGTGGTCCGGCTGGGCGCCGCCATCCGCGAGGAGGGGGCCGAGGTCGTCGTCACGCCGGCCGAGGCGCTGCGGGAGCCCGACGACGTCATCGACTGCGGCAACTCGGGCACCTCCCTGCGCCTGCTGGCCGGCGTGCTGGCCGGGCGGCCCGGCCTCTCGGTCCTCACCGGCGACGCCTCGCTGCGCCGCCGCCCGGTGCGCCGGGTGGTGGAGCCGCTCCGCCTCATGGGCGCGGACCTGACGGCCCGGGACGGCGACCGGGTGCCGCCGCTCGTCATCCGGGGGAGGCCGCTCACCGGCGCCCGCCACCGGCTCCAGGTGGCCAGCGCCCAGGTGAAGAGCGCCATCCTGCTGGCCGGCCTGGGCGCCAGCGGCGAGACGGTGGTCACCGAGCCGGAGCGCTCGCGCGACCACACCGAGCGGATGCTGCGCGGCATGGGGGTGCCGGTGCGCGTCGACGGCCTGACCGTCTCGGTCACCCCGTCCCGCCCGCGCGGCACCCGCGTCGACGTGCCGGGCGACATCTCCTCGGCCGCCTTCTTCCTCTGCGCCGCGGCCGGGCTGCCCGGGTCGGAGGTGACGGTGCGGAACATGGGGACCAACCCCACCCGCACCGGGCTGCTCGACGTGCTGCGCGCCATGGGGGCCGACCTGCGCCTGGAGCGCGAGCGGGAGGTGGCCGGCGAGCCGCGCGCCGACGTGACGGTGCGGGGCGGGCCGCTCCGCGCCACCGAGATCGGTGGGGAGATCATCCCCCGGCTCATCGACGAGCTGCCGGTGCTCATGGTGCTGGCCACGCAGGCGACCGGGCGCACCGTCATCCGCGACGCGAGGGAGCTCCGGGTCAAGGAGTCGGACCGGCTGGCCGCCATGGGCGAGACGCTGGCCGCCGCCGGCGCGCGCGTCGAGCTCTTCGAGGACGGCTGCGCCATCGACGGGCCGACGCGGCTGGGGCCGGTGACCGTGCGGACGCGGCTCGATCACCGCATCGCCATGTCGATGGCGGTGGCGCAGCTCTTCGCCGCCGCGCCGGTGGTGCTCGACGACGTGGCCTGCGTGGCCACCAGCTTCCCCTCCTTCTTCACGCTCCTCGACGCGCTCTGCGGGGTGGCGCGGTGACCTCGGGCCGCACCGCCGTCTACGGGATCGTGGGCTGGCCGGTGGCCCACAGCCTCTCGCCGGCCATGCAGCGGGCCGCCTTCACCTTCCACGGCCTGGACGCCGTCTACGTCCCGCTGCCGGTGGCCGCGGAGCGGCTCGAGGTGGGGCTGCGCGGCGCCCACGCCCTCCACCTGCGCGGGCTCAACGTGACCATCCCGCACAAGGAGGGGGCGGCCGCCGCCTGCGTCCGGCTCGACCCGGTGGCCGCGGCCGTCGGCGCGGTCAACACGCTGCGGCGCGTCGACGAGGGGTGGGAGGGCTTCAACACCGACGCCACCGCGCTCTGCGAGCTCCTGGCCGAGGTCGGCGTCGGGGCCGGCGCGCGGGTGCTCCTGGTCGGCGCCGGCGGCGCGGCCCGCGCCGGCGCCT
>JAJYAW010000252.1 GCA_021779335.1 Myxococcales bacterium
GCCGGCTCGCCGGCGCGCTGGCCGGGCTGCTGGCCCAGGGCGCCTCGCTGGAGGAGGCGGCGCGCGGCGCCAAGCAGCTGGTGGAGTCCTACCTGGACGCGCGGGCGGGGTAGGCGGCCGCCCGGGGGCCCCCGGGCCGGCGCCGCTCAGACGAGGTCGAGGGCCCGGCCCAGGTCGTCGCAGAGGTCGGCCGGATCCTCCAGCCCCACCGAGACCCGGATCATCGCGTCGGTGAAGCCGGCGTGGCGCTTCTCCTGCGGCGTCATGTCGGCGTGGGTCATCGACCAGGGGTGCTCGACGAGCGTCTCGATGCCGCCCAGGCTGACCGCCAGCCGCATGTGGCGGACCGCGTCGAGCACCCGGAAGGCCTCGGCCTCGCCGCCGTGCAGGTCGAAGCTCACCAGGCTGCCCGAGCCGGTGCACTGGCGGCGCCACAGCGCCACCTGCGCCTCCCCCATCTCCGGCAGCCCCGGGTAGTAGACGCGCGCCACCCTGGGGTGGCCGCGCAGCATGGCCACCAGCGTGCGGGCGCTCTCCTGCTGCTTCTCCATGCGCAGCTGCAGCGTGCCGAGCGAGCGGTGGATGAGCCAGGCCGTGTCGGGGTCCGAGTTGGAGCCGAGGATGGTGCGCATCACCTTGCACGCCCCGACGAGCTCGGCGCGCCCCATGGCCAGGCCGGCCACCAGGTCGGAGTGGCCGCCGAAGAACTTGGTGGCCGAGTAGAGGACCAGGTCGGCGCCGTGGGCCAGGGGGCGCGAGAAGATGGGGCCGAGGAAGGTGTTGTCCACCAGCACCAGGGTGGGGCGGCCGGGCGTGGCGTGGCGGTCGGCCACGGCGCGGGCCGCCGCCATGTCGCACAGCTCCATGGTGGGGTTGGCGGGCGACTCGATGAAGAGGATGCGCGGCGCGCCGTGGACCGCCACCAGCCGCTCCAGCGCGGCCTCGTCGGCGCCGGACGGGAAGGGCACGGTCTTGACGCCGTACTCCGGCAGCAGGCGGCGGAAGAGGTACTCGGTCCCGCCGTAGATGGGGTCGGAGAAGAAGAGCACGTCGCCGGGCCGGATGAAGGCCAGGCAGGCGGAGGAGATGGCCCCCATGCCGGAGGAGAAGAGGGCGGCCGCCTCGGCGCCGTCCCAGACCACGGCGCGGTCCTCCACGATCTCGCTGTTGGGGTTGTTGACCCGCGTGTAGATGAGGGCCGGGCTCTCGCCGGCGCCGCGGGCCTTCAGGCCGTAGGCGATCTCGAAGGCCCGCTTCCCGTCGGCGGCCCGCTTGAAGATGAAGGTGGAGGTGCGGAAGACGGGCGGGACCGCGGCCCCCTCGGAGCGCTGCGGGTCGTACCCCTTCTCGAAGATGAGGGTCTGCGGCGAGAGCGGCCGGCGTTCGGGCATGGCGCACCTCCGTGCCGGACCATGCTGACACCGCGCCGCCGGACCCGGTGGGCCAACTCGGGGCGCGGCGGCGATTCCGCCGCTGGCGCGGAGGGGTCCGCTGCGGCGGACGGGACCGCGTCACGTCCGGTGAAGCGGAGGCGCGGCCCTACGCCCCCGGCCGCCGGTGCTCCATCTCGGCGAAGAAGGTGTTGGCGCGGAAGAAGACCAGGTCGATGGTGGCGACCGGCCCCTGGCGCTGCTTGGCGATGATGAGCTGCACCTGCTGCGTGTCGGCCGGCGGGCCGCCCTGCTCCTTGTCCTCCTCCTCCTGCCGGTGGAGGAACATGACGATGTCGGCGTCCTGCTCGATGGCGCCCGACTCGCGCAGGTCGGAGAGCATGGGCGGCTCGCCCTTGCGCTTCTCCACCGAGCGGTTGAGCTGGGACAGCGCCACGATGGGGACCTTGAGCTCGTTGGCCAGCGCCTTGAGCGAGCGCGAGATGGTGGCGATCTCCTGCTCGCGCGACTGGCTGGCCCGGTCGCTGGGGGCGTGCATGAGCTGGAGGTAGTCGACCATGACGAGGTCGAGGCCGCTGTCGCGCTGGATCTTGCGGCACTTGGAGCGGAGCTCCACCGGCGTGAGGACGAAGTTGTCGTCGAGCCAGATGGAGGCCTGCGAGATGCGGTCGGCGTGGACCGCGATCTTGTCCCACTCGTAGCGGCCGAGGTGGCCCTGCGTGATCTTGCGCCAGTCGAGCTTGGCCTCGGAGGCCAGCAGGCGCAGCGCGAGCTGGTCGGAGGGCATCTCCAGCGAGAAGAAGGCCACCCGCTTGCCGTACCGGGTGGCGGCGGCCGCGGCGATGTTGAGGGCGAAGGCGGTCTTGCCGACCGAGGGGCGCGCCGCCAGCACGGTGAGCGTGCCGGGCTGGAGGCCGAGCGTGTTCTTGTCGAGCGAGGCGATGCCGGTGGGGACGCCGGTGATGGGGGACTCGCCCGCCAGCACCCGCTTCTGCACCGCCTCCAGGTTCTCGACGGCCTTCATCATCGGCTCGCCGATCTTCTTGAGCGTCTCGCTCGACGAGCCCTGGGCCGCGCCGAAGACCTCCTGCTGCGCGGTGTCGAGGAAGTGCTGGACGTTGGCGCCGGACTCGTAGCCCTGCTCCACCACCCGCTGGGCGGTGAGCATCATGCGGCGGCCGCGCGACAGGTCCTGCACCACGCGGGCGTAGTGGCCCACGTTGCCGGTGACGCCCACGCCGCGGGCCAGGCCGAAGACCAGCTCCCTGGGCACCTGGTTGCCCAGCAGGCCGCGCGCGTCGAGCCGGTGGTTCACCAGCACCGGGTCGATGGCCTGCGACTCCTTGGCCAGCTCCTCGCAGGCCGCGTAGACGTGCTGGTGGGCCGACAGGTAGAAGTCGCCGGTCTTGAGCAGCGGGTTCACGAGATCGAAGGCCGTCTCGTCGATGAGGAGCGCCCCGAGCACGGCCTGCTCCGCCTCGACGTTGTGCGGCAGGTCGCGCGCGCCCCGCATCGGGACGGGCGCGCCGTCGGGCTTCCGGGAGTGCTCGTTGTCGGCCATGGAGGCGCGCAATCTAGCAGCCCCCCCTGACCCCCGGCATCGTGGGTGATCGGTGGAACATGTCGGAATTTCCGGGGGATGGGCCGGTGGATGGGGTGTGGACGGGGTGTCGGAGGCCGGTGGACGGTCCGCCCGCCCCTCGCGGCACCCTCCTCCCGGTCCCCCGTGACGGCCCCGGGGCCGCTATCATGCCGGCTCCCCGGAGGATCCGCCCCCCATGAGCCGCCGCCTGCCCCGCCTCGCCTTGCTCGCCGCCCTGGTGGCGGCCCCGCTCCTCCTCGACGGCTGCGCCGCGGTGAACGAGCTGGCCAGGTCCGCCTTCCGGCCGCCCACGCTCGCCTTCCAGGGCGTCTCGGTCTCGGCGCTCGACTTCGACGGCGCCACGCTGGTCTTCGACTACCGGCTCCACAACCCGAACGGCTTCGGCCTCGCCCTGGCCGGCGTGCAGTACTGGCTGCAGCTCGAGGGGCGGGTGGTGACGCGCGGCTCGCTCCAGGGCGGCCTGACCATCCCGGCCGCGGGCGACGCGCCGGTCCGCTTCACGGCGCGCCTCCCCTTCGCCGAGGTGCCGCGCCTGCTGGAGCTGGTGGCCCGGGGCGGCCAGGTGGCCTACGCGGCCGGCGGCGTGGTCTCGGTGCGCACGCCGCTCGGCCTCCTCGACCTGCCGGCCGAGCACGCCGGCCAGGTGGACCTGCCGCGGCTCCCCGCCTTCCGGCTCGCCTCGGCCAGGGTGAGGCTCGCCTCGCTCACCGAGGCGGAGCTCGAGCTGACGCTGCTCGTCGACAACCAGAACCCGTTCCCGGTCCCGCCGGGCGAGTTCAGCTACGCGCTGGCGCTGGGCGGCGAGGTGGTGGCCACCAGCGAGGGCGAGGTGCTCGGCGGCGTGGCGGCGCGGAGCCAGGGGCGGATCACCATCCCGGTGCGCCTCTCGCTGCTGGGGGCCGGGCGCGCCCTGGCCGCGGCGGTGCGCGGGGGCTCGGCCGACCTCCGGATCACCGGCCAGGCCAAGGTCGGCGCGCTGCCGGTGCCGCTGGACCTGCAGGGGAAGGCGGTGGGGCGCTAGGCGCCGCGCCCGCCGGGGGAGGCGCCGCGCCTACCCCGCCAGGACCGACTGCCCCCGGATGGTGAAGTAGACCGCCTCCGGGTGGTGCAGCACGATGGCGCTCGTCGACTGCTCCGGCACCATCTGGTGGGCCTCGGTGAGCGTCACGCCGATGGTCCTGTCCGGCTCGAGCAGCCTCCAGAGCTGCGCCTGGTCGGAGAGCTCGGGCCAGGACGGGTAGCCGGGGCTGTAGCGCTTGCCCTGCTCCGGCCCGAGGCCGAGCTCGGCCTTCACGACGCGGTGCCAGTGCTCGGCCAGGGCCTCGGCCACCTCCACCGCCAGGCCGTGGAGGAAGAGGCCGCGGGCGTAGTCGCCGCGGGCGTTGGCCTCCTCGGCGAGGCGCGAGGCGTGGTCGCCCACCGTCACCACCTGCAGGGCGCAGACGTCGCTGCCCGGCTCGGCGCGGAAGTAGTCGGCCAGGCAGAGGAGCCGCTCGTCCGGCTGGCGGGGGAAGCGCAGGCGGGCCACCTCGGTCTTGCGCTGCAGCGGATCCAGGATGACGAGCTCGTTCCCGGCGGCGTGGCAGGGGAAGTAGCCGTAGACCACCTTGGGCTGGAGCCACCCCTGGGCCTGGGCCTCGGCCTTGAGCTCCTCGAGCTTGGGCGAGAACTCCTCGCGGATCATCCGCTCGTACTCGGCCCCCTTGGCCCGCACGCCCCACTGGAGCTTGTAGAGCTCGTTGAGGTCGAGGCGCGGCCACAGCGAGGAGAGTGGGATCTGCCCGGCCGGCACCACCCGCGGCCCCCAGAACGGCGGGGCGGGGACGTGGGGCGCGGGGGCCACGGCCGAGCGGGCGCCCGGCGCCGGGGCGGGCGGCGGCTCGACGGCCGGGGCGTTCCTGTTCGCCAGCGCCTTCTCCAGCACGGCGTGCCTCAAGGCGTCGCGGCGCCCGGGGTCGACCAGCGCCTCCACGAGGTCCAGCCCCTCGAAGGCGTCCTTGGCGTAGTAGACGCCGCCGGCGTAGGCGCTGCCG
>JAJYAW010000253.1 GCA_021779335.1 Myxococcales bacterium
CGCCCGCGCGGTGCGCTGCGCCCGCTGCGGCGCCGAGGCGGCCGCCCGGGCCTGGCGCTGCCGGGCCTGCGGGGCCTTCGACAGCCTGGCGTGCTAGACTGAACGGATGTCACGGACGTACCAGCTCCGGCCGGCGGCCCGCGCCGGCGGCGCGCTCGACTACCAGGGGCTGCTCAACGAGGAGCAGGTGGCCGTGGTGGAGGCCGGCGACGGGCCCATCCTGGTGGTGGCCGGCGCGGGCTCCGGCAAGACCCGCACCCTGACCTGGCGGGTGGCGCGGCTGCTCCACGACGGGGTCCAGCCCGAGTCGATCCTGCTCCTCACGTTCACCAACAAGGCGGCCAAGGAGATGCTGCGTCGCGTGGAGGAGGTGGCCCGCGTCGACACGCGCCGGCTCACCGGCGGCACCTTCCACCACGTGGCCCACCAGCTGCTGCGCGAGCACGCCGGCGAGCTCGGCTACCAGCGCGGCTACTCCATCCTCGACCGGGAGGACTCCAGCGACGTCATGTCCGCCGCGGTGGCCGACTGCGGCCTGGCGGTGGGGGCGCGCCGCTTCCCCAAGGCCGACGTGCTGGTGGACCTGGTCTCGATGGCGGTCAACACCCAGACGCCGCTGGCCGACCTGGTGGCCCAGCGGCGCCCGCAGTTCCTGCCGCTCACCGACGAGATCCTGCGGGTGGCGCGCCGCTACGCCGAGCGCAAGCACGCGCTCAACGCCATGGACTTCGACGACCTGCTCCTCAACTGGAAGATCCTGCTGGCCGAGCGGGAGCCGGTGCGGCGGGCCCTCTCGGAGCGCTACCGCCACCTCCTGGTGGACGAGTACCAGGACACCAACCGGCTGCAGGGCGACGTGGTGGACCTGCTGGCGCTGGACCACCGGAACCTGTGCGTGGTGGGGGACGACGCCCAGTCCATCTACGGCTTCCGCGGGGCCCACTTCGCCAACATCCTGGGGTTCGAGGAGCGCTACCCGGGGGCGCGCCGCTTCGCCCTCACGGTGAACTACCGCTCCACGCCGCAGATCCTGGCGCTGGCCAACGCCTCCATCGCCTGCAACCTCAAGCAGTTCGAGAAGGAGCTCCGCAGCGTGCGCCCCGCCGGCGCCCTGCCGGCGCTGGTGCCCTGCCTCGACGTCTTCCAGCAGGCCGCCTTCACCGCCCAGCGCATCCTGGAGCTGCGCGACGAGGGGATCCCGCTGCCGGAGGTGGCCGTCCTCTACCGGGCCCACCACCACTCCATGGAGATCCAGTTCGAGCTGGCGCGGCGGGGCATCCCCTTCGTGGTCCGCTCCGGCGTGCGCTTCTTCGAGGCCTCGCACGTCAAGGACGTGCTGGCCCACCTCCGCTTCGTGCGCAACCCGGGGGACGAGCTGGCGCTCAAGCGCTGCCTCAAGGTGACCCCGGGCGTGGGCACCGCCACCGCCGCCGCCGTCTGGGAGGCGCTGTCGGCCCGCCGGCGCCGCGGGGCCGGCGCCGTGGAGGAGCTGCTGGCGCCGGAGGTGCTGGGCCAGGTGGCGGCCAAGGGGCGCCCGGGCTTCACGGCGCTGGCCGGGCTGCTGCAGGCGCTGGCCCGGCCGCCCACCCGGGACCTGCCCGGCGAGGCCATCGAGCTCGTGCTGCAGTCCGGCTACGAGGAGTACCTGCGGGCCGAGTTCATGAACGCGGAGTCGAGGGTCGAGGACCTGCGCCAGCTGGCCGACTTCGCCCGGAGCTACCAGGACACCGAGACCTTCCTGGCCGAGATCTCGCTCCTCTCCGAGCTGACGGCCGAGACGGTCAGCGAGGGGGGCGAGCCGGACGAGAAGGTGGTGCTCTCGTCGGTCCACCAGGCCAAGGGGCTGGAGTGGCGCGCCGTCTTCGTGGTCTGGCTGGCCGACGGCCGCTTCCCCAGCGCCCAGGCGCTCAAGGACCGCGACGGCGAGGAGGAGGAGCGCCGCCTCTTCTACGTGGCGTGCACGCGGGCCAAGGACGAGCTCTACCTGCTCTACCCGGTGGTGGCGGCGCCGCGCGACCGGGAGCGGGTGGTCATGAAGGCCTCGCGCTTCCTGGAGGAGCTCCCGGGCGAGCCCGCGCTCTGCGAGCGCTGGCAGCTCGAGGAGGGGGGCGGGGCGCCGGGGCTCGACGCGGCGCCCTCGCCCGCGGCCGTCGGACCCCGGGATCCGCGCAGCGTCCCCTCGCTGTTCGGGGCGCCGCAGCCCGGGGAGGGGACGGCCGGCGGGCGGCTGCACGCTGGAGGGCCGGACGGGGGAGGGCCGGGGCCCGCCCGGGGCGGCGGCCCGCCGGCCCCGGAGCCAGAGGACGAGGGGCCCGACGGCCTCCCGTTCCGAGGGCGGTCCGGGGATCCGTGCTAGAGATCCCGCATGGCCGGCCCGCGCGAGAAGCCCATCATCGGCATCGACCTCGGCACCACCAACGCGTGCGTGGCCCACGTGCGCAGCCGCATCCCCCGGGTGGTGCCCACCGACCGCGGCAACCTCATCCTCCCCAGCGTGGTGGCCCTCTCGGAGCGCGGGGAGTTCCTGGTCGGCGGGGTGGCCAAGGACCAGCTGGTCGTCAACCCCAAGAACACCATCTACGGCGCCAAGCGGCTCATCGGCCGGAAGTGGAACTCGCGGGTCGTCCAGGAGCTGCGCAACTACTACAGCTACGACATCGTGGAGGGGCCCGCGGGCGAGGCGGCCGTGCTGCTCGGAGGCCAGGTCTACACGCTGCCGCAGATCAGCGCCTTCGTGCTGGCCCACATCAAGAAGATCGCCGAGGCCTTCCTGCAGCGGGACATCCCCGAGGCCATCATCTCGGTGCCGGCCTACTACTCCGACGCGCAGCGGCAGGCGGTGCGGGAGGCCGGCAAGCTGGCCGGCTTCGACGTGAAGCGCATCGTGAACGAGCCGACGGCGGCGGCCCTGGCCTACGGCTTCTCGCGCGGCCTGGACCAGAAGATCCTGGTCTACGACCTGGGCGGCGGCACCTTCGACGTCTCGGTCCTGCAGCTCTCCGGCAACGTCTTCGAGGTGCTGGCCACCGGCGGCGACACCTTCCTCGGCGGCGTGGACTTCGACAACCGGATCATCGACTACGCGCTCGAGGAGTTCTGGCAGCAGCACAAGATCGACCTGGCCCAGTCGCCCATCGCCATGCAGCGGGTCAAGAACGGGGCCGAGGCGGCCAAGATCGACCTGTCCCTCATCCCCAACGCGGTCATCGACCTGCCGTTCCTGGAGGAGAGGAAGGGGCGGCCGCTCGACCTGCGGCTGCCCCTCTCGCGCCAGCGGCTGGAGGAGCTGACCCACGACCTGGTGGAGCGGACCTTCGACCTGTGCGACGAGGTGCTGGCGGAGCGCCGCCTCTCCCCCAAGGACATCGACGAGGTCATCCTGGTGGGCGGCCAGTCGCGCATGCCGCTGGTGCAGGAGAAGATCCGCGAGCACTTCGGCAGGCCGGCGCGCAAGGGGGTCCACCCCGACGAGTGCGTGGCCCTGGGCGCGGCGCTGCTGGGCGACTCCCTCGACACCATCGACTCGGTGACCCTGGTGGACGTGCTCTCCATGCCCATCGGCATCGCCACCCCCACCGCCCACATGCGCCGCGTGCTGGACAAGAACACCACCATCCCATCCACCAAGTCCTTCCGCCTGCCGCCGCCGCGGGAGCCGGGGCAGCCCATCGAGATCGACATCTACCAGGGCGAGTCGGACCTCATCGTGGACAACGAGTTCCTCGGCTCCATCCGGCTGCCGGCCGCAGCCACCGGGCGGCGCATCGACTTCAAGCTCGACGAGGAGTGCCTCCTCAAGGTGAGCTTCGACGATCCGGCGAAGGGGATGACGGCGCTCGAGCTGGCGACCCGCGACACCCCGGAGGCGCTCAAGCGCGCCCTCGCCGACGCCGCCCAGGCGCGCGCGCCGGCCGCGGGGCCGGAGGGCGCCGAGAAGGAGAAGCGGGGCGGCGGCCTCTTCGGCTGGCTCAAGCGAGGCTAGGGCCGCAGCGAGATCGGCGCGGCGAAGGAGCGTTGACACCGCCGGGGGCCGTGGGCATACTCCGCGCCCTCGAAACAGCCGGGCGCTTAGCTCAGCGGTAGAGCATCGCCTTCACACGGCGAGGGTCGTAGGTTCAAGCCCTACAGCGCCCACTCGGGAAGGACAGGGGAATCCCCGCAAGGGGGTTCCCCTGTCTCGTCCCCCGTCGTCCGCCCGCAGGTCGATCCGCGCGCATGCCCGAGCCGTCCCGCCCCAGCCAGCGCAGCCTCGAGGTCCGGAGCGCCGTCGCCTTCGCCCTGGCCCTCGCCGTGGCGGCGCCGACCGGCCGGACTCACGCCCAGGACGCCTGCCCGGAGGGGATGCGCCCGCTGCCCGGCGGCCGCTTCACCCTGGCCGACGGCAGCGAGGTGGCCCAGGTCGGCCCCATCTGCCTCGACGAGCTCGAGGTGACCGCGGCCGCCTACGCGGCCTGCGTCCGGCGCGGCGCCTGCGAGGACGCCGGGCTCCGCTGCGGCAAGGCGGCCACCTACGGCAACGAAGCCAAGGCCAGCCACCCGGTGAACTGCGTGAGCTGGCAGGAGGCGGACCGGTTCTGCCGGGCCGCCGGCAAGCGGCTGCCCACCGAGGAGGAGTGGGAGTGGGCCGCCCGGGGCCGGGCCCGCGGGCTCACCTACCCGTGGGGCGGCGCCCCGCCGGCCGACCGGGCCTGCTGGGACGGGCAGGGGAGCACGCTCGGCAAGGGCGGCCGCAACGAGACCTGCGCCGGCGGCGCCTTCCCCGCCGGCGACAGCCCGGACGGCCTCCACGATCTGGGCGGCAACGTGCGCGAGTGGACCTCGTCCAGGGTCGGCCGCGACCGCGTGGTCCGCGGTGGGTCCTGGGGCGACAGCCTGCCGGAGTTCCTGGCCGCCGGCTTCCGCGGCATGAACGCGGTCGACGAGCGGTTCGAGATCACCGGCTTCCGCTGCGCCGCCTCCCTGGGCGCCCTGCCGGCCGCCCCGATGGCCGCGCGCCAGGTGGCCGCCCCGGCGGC
>JAJYAW010000254.1 GCA_021779335.1 Myxococcales bacterium
CGGGCGAGCCGGCGAGCACGCCCGCGAGCCCGGCAGGGCTGGAGGCCGGCGGGGCCAGGTGAGCGCCCGCCGGGCCCGCCTCAGGTGGCGGCGGCCTGGGGTGCCGGCGGCGGGCGGAGCTCCCGCCGCTTCCAGAGCAGGTAGACGGCCGGGTAGACGAGCAGCTCCATCAGGAAGCTGGTCACCAGGCCGCCCACCATCGGGGCGGCGATGCGCTTCATGAGGTCGGCGCCCGTGCCGGTGGACCACATGATGGGCAGCAGGCCGATCATGGCGGCGAAGACGGTCATGGCCTTGGGGCGGACGCGCTTCACGGCGCCGTGGATGATCGACTCGACGAGGTCGCCCTCGTCCCGGAGCTTGCCGGCCGCCCGGGCCTCCTCGTGCGAGAGGTCGAGGAAGAGCAGCATGAAGACCCCGGTCTCGGCGTCCAGTCCCATGAGCGCGATCATGCCGACCCAGACGGCGATGGACACGTTGTAGCCGAGGAGCCAGAGGAGCCAGACGGCGCCGACGGCGGAGAACGGCACGGCCAGCATGACGATGGAGGCCTTCACGGTGCTCCTCGTGTTCATGTAGAGCAGGGCGAAGATGAGCACGAGCGTGATGGGGAGGATGACCTTGAGCCGCTCCTTGACGCGCAGCATGTTCTCGTACTGGCCGCTCCAGCTCAGGTTGTAGCCGGTGGGGAGCTGGACGCCGGCGGCGACCGCCTTCTTGGCCTGGTCGACGTAGCTGCCCACGTCGAGCTTCGAGGTGTCGAAGTCGACGTAGACGTAGCCGGCCAGGGCGCCGTTCTCGTCGCGGATCATGGCCGGGCCCTGCACGAGCTCGACGGTGGCGATCTCCTCCATGGGGATCTGGCCCTGGCCGTTCGGCAGCGGCAGGAGCACCCGCCGCAGGGCCGCCAGGTCGTCGCGGTAGTCCCGGGCGTAGCGGACGCTCACCCCGTAGCGCTCCCGCCCCATGACGGTGGTGGTCTGGTCGTCGCCGCCCACCGCGGTCATGACCATCTCGTTGGCGTCGTCGATGGAGAGGCCGTAGCGGGCCAGCTGCGGTCGCTTGAGCACGAAGTCGAGGAAGTAGCCGCCGGCGACCCGCTCGGCGTAGACGCTGCGGGTGCCAGGCACCTTCTGGAGGACCGCCTCGATCTCCTTGGCGGTCCGCTCGATGACCTCGAGGTCGGCGCCGCTCACCTTGATGCCCACCGGGGTGCGGATGCCGGTGGAGAGCATGTCGAGCCGGCCGCGGATGGGCATGGTCCAGGCGTTGGAGATGCCGGGGAGCTGGAGCGCGGCGTCCATCTCGTTCTTGAGATCGTCCTCGGTGATGCGGTCGCGCCAGAAGGCGCGCAGCGGGGCCTTGAGCCACCCGGGCGCCCACCCGGAGTACCAGCGAGGCCGCTCCCGCCAGGCGCTCTCCGGCTTCAGGAGGACGGTGGTCTCCATCATGGTGAAGGGGGCCGGGTCGGTGGAGGTGTCGGCGCGGCCGGCCTTGCCGAAGACCCGCGCCACCTCCGGGAAGGTCATGAGGATCTTGTCCTGGACCTGGAGCGCCTTCTGCGCCTCGGCCACCGACATGCCGGGCTGCACCGCCGACGGCATGTAGAGGATGGTGCCCTCGTCGAGCGGCGGCATGAACTCCGAGCCGAGCCGCAGGTAGACGGGGACGGCCGTGGCCACGAGCAGGACCGCGGCCGCGATGGTGGCCCTGGGGTGGCGCAGGACGAGGCGGCAGGGCGGCTCGTAGATGCGGTGGAGGAAGGCGCTGATGGGGTGCCGCTCCTCCGAGTGGTAGGTGCCGACGAAGAGCGTGTCGGCCACCCGGGCCAGCCAGCGCGGGCGGAAGCGGAAGGGATCGATGCGGGCGAACATCATCCGCAGGGCGGGGTCCAGCGTGATGGCCAGGACGGCGGCGATGGCCATGGCCAGGTTCTTCGAGTAGGCGAGCGGCCGGAAGAGCCGCCCCTCCTGGTCGACCAGGGTGAAGACCGGCATGAAGGCCACGGCGATGACCAGCAGGGAGAAGAAGACGCCCGGCCCGACCTCCAGGAGCGCCTCGAGGCGGACGTGGTGGAAGTCCCCCTGGCGCCCCCCCGCGATCCAGTGGTGGATCTTGTTGTAGGCGTTCTCCACCTCCACGATGGCCCCGTCCACCAGCACCCCGATGGAGATGGCGATGCCGGCCAGCGACATGAGGTTGGCGTTGAGCCCCATGAAGTACATGGGGATGAAGGCCAGCGCCACGCTCACCGGGATGGTGACGATGGGGATGATGGCGCTGGGGACGTGCCAGAGGAAGATGAGGATGATGATGGAGACGACGACGATCTCCTCGACGAGCTTCCCCTTGACGGTCTCGATGGCCCGGTCGATGAGGTCGGAGCGGTCGTAGGTGGTGACCACCTCGACGCCCTTGGGCAGGGAGGGCTTGATCTCCTCGAGCTTGGCCTTGACCCGGGTGATGACGTCGAGCGCGTTCTCTCCCGAGCGCATCACCACGATGCCGCCCACCACGTCGCCCTCGCCGTCGTAGTCCGCGATGCCGCGCCGCATCTCGGGGCCGAGCGCCACCGTGGCCACGTCCTTCACGGTGACGGGCGTCCCTCCGTCGGCCCGCAGGACGAGCTGCTCCAGGTCCTGGAGCGACTTCACGTAGCCGCGCCCGCGGACCATGTACTCCCGGCCGGAGAGCTCCACCAGCCGGCCCCCCACGTCGTTGTTGCCGTGCCGGACCGCCTCGATGACCGCCTGCAGCGGCAGCTTGTAGGCCGCCAGCGAGTTCGGGTTGACGGTGATCTGGTACTGGCGCACCTGGCCGCCCACGGTGGCCACCTCCGCGACGCCCGGGACGGCCTGCAGCGCGTAGCGCAGGTTCCAGTCCTGGTAGGAGCGCAGCTCGTCGGAGGTGTGGGTGCCGGTCTTGTCCACCAGGGCGTACTGGAAGACCCAGCCCACGCTGGTGGCGTCGGGGCCTAGCTCGGTCCTCACCCCGGCCGGCAGCTGCGCCTGGATCTTCGACAGGTACTCGAGGACGCGGGTGCGGGCCCAGTACTGGTCGGTGCCGTCCTCGAAGATGACGTAGACGTAGCTGAAGCCGAAGTCGGAGAAGCCGCGGATGGCCTTGACCCGCGGGGCGCCCAGGAGCGCCGTGGTGATGGGGTAGGTGACCTGGTCCTCGATGATGTCCGGGCTCCGGTCCCACTTGGAGTAGACGATGACCTGGGTGTCGGAGAGGTCCGGCAGCGCGTCCAGCGGGATGTGGTGCATCGACCACCAGGCGCCCGCCAGGGCCACCAGGACGGCGGCGACCACCAGGTACCGGTGGGTCGCGCTGAAGCGGATGACGGCCTTGATCATGGCCTACTGACCCCCGCTCAGCGCCTGCAGGGACGCCTTGAGCTGCGACTCGGAGTCGACGAGGAAGTTGGCGCGGGTGACGATCTCGTCCCCGGCGGCCAGGCCGTCCTGCACCTCGACGAAGTCGCCGTCGCTGGCCCCCAGCCGGACCACCCTGGGCTGGAACTTGCCGTCGCCCAGCGCCACGAAGACCACGCTGCGCGTCCCGGAGTCGATGACCGCGTCGGTGGGGATGCGCAGGGCCTGCCGCGGCGGGGTCCGCAGGACCACCTCGCCGAACATCTCGGGCTTCAGGACCGCCCCGGGGTTGGCGAGCGCGACGCGCACCTTGGCGGTGCGGGTCCTCGAGTCGAGGACGGGATCGATGAAGGCCACCCGGCCCTGGTACTCCCGCCCCGGGACGGCCTTGAAGGTGAACGTGGCCGGCTCGCCCACGGTCACGTGCGGCAGGTCGGTCTCGTAGACGTCGGCCAGCACCCAGACCGAGGTCAGGTCCCAGACCTCGTAGGGCGTCGCGCCGGCCTCCAGCCGCGTGCCGGGCACGATCTCCTTCTTGGCCACCACGCCGCTGGTGGGGGAGAGGACCGTGACGGTCCGCTCCGGCTGGCCGGTCTGCTCCAGCCGCGCCAGCAGGGGCTCCGGGACGTCCCAGAGCTGGAGCTTGCGCCGCGCCGAGGCCACCAGGGCGTCGCCGTCGGCGGTGAGCCCCCCGCCGGCCGCCAGCTCCTTGCGCGTCTTCAGGGCGAGGAGCAGCTCCTCCTGGGCGGCCAGCAGCTCGGGGCTGTAGATGGAGAAGAGCGGGTCGCCCCGCCGCACGAGCTGCCCGATGAAGTCGGCCTGGACGCGGTCGACGAAGCCGCCGAACTTCACGTTGACGCGGTGGATGCGGGTCTCGTCCACCGCCACCCGCCCGGTGGTCCGCAGCATCCCGCCGATGGGCCCCGGCGTGGCGCGGGCGGTCACCAGGCCGATGAGCTGCTGGCGCGCCGGGTCGATCTTCACCGTGACCAGGCCGGCGACCGGGCCGCTCCCCTGGAGCTCGTCCAGGTAGACGGGCAGGTAGTCCATGCCCATCTCGTCCTTGCGCGGCGTGTGCGAGGTCTGCTTGGGATCCATGGGAGAGCGATAGAAGGCGATCTTCCGCTTCCCCGGCGGGATCTCGAAGGCGCCCGTCGGATCGAGCTTCTCCAGCTTCATGCCGCAGATGGGGCAGTCGCCCGGGTGGTCCTGCTGGACGGACGGGTGCATGGGGCACTGGTACAGGACGTGGCCGGCGGAGGCCGCCGCGGGCGTCGCGGGCGCCTCGGCCGCCGCGGCCATGGGGACCAGCTTCATGCCGCAGATGGGGCAGTCGCCGGGGTGGTCCTGGATGACGCTCGGGTGCATGGGGCACTGGTACCTGACCTTCGGCGCCGCCGCCGCGCCCGGCGCGTCGCCTCCGGGGCCGGCGCCGTGCCCGGGCGGGCCCCCGCGGCCGGTGATCAGGGAGGTGGCGCCGGCGGCGAGCGCGGCGCTGGCGAGCGCCACCAGGGCGTAGCCGCGCCAGCGGCGGGGGCGGCGGGGAGGGGTCGACACGTCGGAGGTGGGCTCGCTGCTCATGGGGACTCCAGGGTCACATGTTGCCGGAGGTCGCCGC
>JAJYAW010000255.1 GCA_021779335.1 Myxococcales bacterium
GGCCATCTCGCGCCTCCTCGACGAGGACGTGGCCGGGACCCGCGACTTCATCGAGCGGTACGCCGCGGCCCGCCCCCTCGACGGCGCCGGGCGGCTGGCGCTGGGGCTGCTCCGCCTCTACCAGCAGCGCTACGACGAGGCGGTCCCGCTGCTGGAGCAGGGGCTGGCCGGCCGGCGCGATCCGGAGGGGCTGCTCCGGATCGCCCGCAACGCCGCCAGCCTCTCCAAGGTCTGGGTCATCGCCGCCAGCGACCACTTCGAGGTGGCCTACCCCAGGGGCAAGGACGAGGTGCTGGTCCCCTACCTGCTGGAGACGCTGGAGGCGCAGCGGGCCGCCCTGGCGCAGGACCTGGGGGTGGCCCCGGCCGGCAAGGTGCGGGTCGAGATCCTCTCCGCCGTGGCCGACCTGGCCCGCCTCTCGACGCTCACCGAGGCGGAGATCCGGGGCTCCGGCACCATCGCGCTCTGCAAGTACGGCAAGCTCATGCTGGTGTCGCCCAAGGCGCTGGTCACCGGCTACGACTGGCTCGACACCGCGGCCCACGAGTTCACCCACGCGGTGGTCACCCTCAAGGGCGGGCCGCGCACGCCCATCTGGCTCCACGAGGGGGTGGCCAAGTGGTGGGAGAGCCGCTGGCGCGGCGCCGGCGGCGAGGACTACACGCCCTCCGCGGCGGCGCTGGTGCGGCGGGCCATCGAGACCAACACGCTGGTCCCCTTCGAGAAGATGCACCCCTCGATGGCCAAGCTGCCCACCCAGGAGGTGGCCGCGCTGGCCTACGCCCAGGTGCTGCTGGCGGTCGAGTACCTCATCCGGCAGGGCGGCACGCCGCTGGTGGGGCGGGTCCTCGACCTGGTGGCGGCCGGGGTCCCGGCCGACCGCGCGGTGGCCGAGGCGCTGGGCACCTCCTGGGGCGAGTTCGAGGCCCGCTGGCGCGCCTACATGGCGAGCCGGCCGCTGCCGCGCGGCGGCGCCAGCGCGCTCCGGCGGCTCCGCTTCAAGGACGATCCCAAGGAGGGCGGCCCCTGGGCCGAGTGGGCCGACCTGCCCGATCAGGACTCGCGCAACCACGCCCGCCTGGGCCAGCTCCTGCGGGAGCGCGGCCGCTGGACCGGGGCGCGCGTCGAGTACCGGAAGGCCATCGACCGGGCCGGCGTCCGGGTGGCCATCCTGGCCAACCAGTACGCCATCGCCGCCATCCAGACCGGCCAGAGGGGCGAGGCCGAGCGGGTGCTGCGGGAGGCCATCGGCTGGACGCCCGACTCCGCGACCCTGCGGGTGCAGCTGGCCCGGCTGCTGGTCGAGAAGAAGGCCTTCGCCGAGGCGCGGGCCCAGCTCGTCCAGGCCAACCGGCAGGACCCGTTCGACCCGGAGATCCACGCCGGGCTGGCCCAGGCCGCCGAGGCGCTGGGAGACCCGGGCGGCGCCTCGCGCGAGCGGCGCTTCGCGGAGATACTGCAGGGGCCGGCGCACGGCCCGCCGCCGCCGCCGGGCCACGAGGGGCAGGGACACCCATGACCGAGACCACCGCCGCCGCAGCGCCGACGCCCCCCAGCCCCGAGGCCGACCTGGCCGCGGTCCACGAGCTCGCCGAGGCCAAGCGGGCCCTGCTCGGCGAGATCGGGAAGCGGATCGTCGGCCAGAAGGAGGTGGTGGAGGCGCTGCTCATCGCGCTCTTCGCCCGCGGCCACTGCCTCTTCGTGGGCGTCCCCGGCCTGGCCAAGACGCTGCTCATCTCCACCGTGGCCGAGGCGCTGGACCTCTCCTTCAACCGCATCCAGTTCACCCCGGACCTGATGCCCTCCGACATCACCGGCACCGACGTGCTGGAGGAGGACCACACCACCGGCCGGCGCGCCTTCCGCTTCGTCAAGGGGCCCATCTTCGCCAACCTGCTGCTGGCCGACGAGATCAACCGCACCCCGCCCAAGACGCAGGCGGCCCTGCTGCAGGCCATGCAGGAGTACCGGGTCACCGCCGGCGGCGAGACCTACCCGCTGGACCTCCCCTTCCTGGTCTTCGCCACCCAGAACCCCATCGAGCAGGAGGGGACCTACCCGCTCCCCGAGGCGCAGCTGGACCGCTTCATGTTCTACGTCCAGGTGGCCTACCCGTCGGCGGCGGAGGAGCTGGAGATCGTCCGCAGCACCACCCAGGCCGCCCGCGGGGTGCTCCGGCGCATCCTCTCGCCCGGAAAGATCCGGCAGCTGCAGGAGCTGGTCCTGCGCGTGCCGGCCGCCGACCACGTGGTGAAGCACGCCGTCGAGCTGGCGCGCCTGACGCGCCCGGGCGACCCGGCCGCGCCCGACTTCGTGAAGGAGAACGTGAGCTGGGGGGCCGGCCCGCGCGCCGGCCAGTACCTGGTGCTGGGGGCCAAGAGCCGCGCCATCCTGGACGGCCGCATGGCCGCCGGCGTGGAGGACGTGCGGGCGCTGGCGCGCCACGTGCTGGTCCACCGCGTCATCACCAACTTCCGGGCCGAGAGCGAGGGCATGACCAGCGCCGCCATCGTGGACCGCCTCCTGGCCCACGTGCGGGGCTGAGGCGCGCCGGCCCGGCCCCGCCGACCCGAAGCCGCCATGACCGACCCCAGGCGCTCCCTCCTCGATCCCGCCGTGCTGGCCCGGCTCGGCACCCTCAAGCTGCGGGTGCGCGCCGTCACCGAGGGGATCCTCTCCGGCCTGCACCGCTCGCCGCACCACGGGCAGTCGGTCGAGTTCGCCGAGCACAAGGAGTACACCCCCGGCGACGACGTGCGGCGCATCGACTGGAAGGCCTACGGCAAGTTCGACAAGTACTACGTGAAGCAGTTCGAGCAGGAGACCAACCTGCGCTGCTACCTGGTGGTGGACGCCTCCGGGTCGATGGGCTGGAAGGGGGCGGAGGGGGGGCTCACCAAGCTGGAGTACGCCTCGTCGCTGGCCGCCTCGCTGGCCTACCTGCTGGTGCGCCAGGCCGACGCCGCCGGCCTGGTGCTGTGCGGCGACCGGGTGGTGCGCGCCATCCCGCCGGCCGCCTCGGCGGGCCACCTGGTGCCGCTCCTGGACGCGCTCTCCGGCGCCGTGCCGGCCGGCCAGACGCGGCTGGGCGCCGCCGTCGACTGGATCGTCGAGCACGCCCCGCGCCGGGCGGCGGTGGTGGTGCTGACCGACCTCTTCGACCAGGACGAGCGGGCGCTCAAGCGGCTGGCCCAGCTCAGGCGGCGCAAGCACGAGGTGACCCTCTTCCACGTGCTCGATCCGGCCGAGCTCGAGTTCCCCTACCAGGAGCCGACCCTCTTCCTCTCCACCGAGGACGGCCGCTCGGTGGAGGCGCACGGGCGCGACGTCCGGCAGGGCTACCTGCAGGTCATGGGCGACTGGCTGGCGCAGGTGAAGCGCGAGGCGGCCGAGCAGGACCTGGACTACGCGCTGTGCCGCACCGACCGGCCGCTCGACGAGGTGCTGCTCCCCTTCCTGGCCCGCCGCGAGCGGCACGCGGCATGAGCCGGCCCGGCACCAGGCGAGGCGCCAGGTGAGCCTCGGCTTCCTCAGCCCGGCGCTCCTCTGGGGGCTGCTGGCCGCGGCCCTCCCGCTCGTCATCCACCTCTTCTTCCGGCGGCGCCCCCGGCCGACGCCCTTCCCGGCCCTCGACTTCGTGCTCCGGGCGCGGCGCCGGGTCGAGCAGCGGCTGCGGCTCAAGAAGGTGCTCCTCTTCGCGGCGCGGACCCTGCTGCTCGCCGCGGCGGCGCTGGCCTTCGCCCGGCCGCGCCTGGAGCGGCCGGTGGCGGTGGCGGCCGGCGCGGGCGGCGGGCCGCAGGCCACCGTCATCGTCCTCGACGGCTCGGCCTCCATGCGGTACCGGCTCGGCGGCCAGTCCGTCTTCGCGCGGGCGCGGCGCGAGGCCCTGGCGGCCCTGACCGGCCTGGCCGGCGAGGAGCCGGTCTCGGCCATGGTGTGCGACGGCCGCACCCCCTCGGCCCCGGCCCCCTCCTTCGACCGGGCCGCGGCGCGGCGCGTGCTCGACGAGGCCGCGGCCGGCTTCGAGCACGCGGATCTGAGCGCCTGCCTGGCGGCGGCGGCGCGCGCCCTGGGCGAGGCCCGGGCGCAGGAGCGGCTGGGGAAGCGGATCGTGGTGGTGACCGACCTCACCGCGGCCGCCTGGCGGCTCGACGTGCCGCCGCCGGAGGTGGCGGGGCCGCCCTCGGCCAAGGGGCCGGCCAGCCCGGTGCGCCCCCGCGTCGACGTCATCGACGCCGCCGGCGGCGCCGCGCTCCCCAACGAGGCGGTGACCGCCCTCACCGCCGAGCCGGACCCGGCGGTGGGCCCGCGCGGCTACCGGTTCACCGCCACCGTGAGCGGCTCCGGCGGCCCGGCGCGTCGGGACGTCCCCCTCACGCTCCGGGTGGGCGGCGAGGCGCGCGCCGCCATCCGGGCCCTGGTGGACGTGCCGGCCGGCGGCTCGGTCAGGAAGGTGCTCTCCCACGCCTTCGCGGCCGGCGGCCCCGCCACCGTCTCGGTGGCGCTGGAGGCGGACGCCCTGCCGCTCGACGACGAGCGGGTCGTCACCGTGACGGTGCCGCGCGAGATCCGGGCGCTGGTGGTGGACGGCGCCCCCTCGCCGGTGAAGTACCGGGACGAGGCCTACTTCGTGGAGTCGTCGCTCGGCTCGCCCGCCTCGCCGGTGCGCCCCACCGTCATCGACGCCGAGGCGCTCCGCGGGGCCGACCTCTCCAGGTACGAGGTGGTCTTCCTCCTCAACGTGGGCTCCACGGCGGGGCGCGGGCCGGACCTCCGGCGCTTCGTGGAGGGTGGGGGCGGCCTGTTCGTCTCGATGGGCGACCAGGTGGAGCCGGAGGGCTACGAGCGCGAGCTGCCCGGCCTGCTGCCGCTGCAGCTCCACCTCGTCAAGACCGCCGCCGAGCGCGCCCCGGCGGGCGGCGCGGCCGGCGCCGCGGGCGGCGCTGCCGGAGGCGGG
>JAJYAW010000256.1 GCA_021779335.1 Myxococcales bacterium
CCCCACTCAACGTCCGAGGCGCTCCGCGTCGAGGAGGCGGTGCGGCGGCTGGCGGCGCGGCTCAAGGCCCGCCTGGTGCGGCGGGACCGCCGCCGGGCGCGGGGGCCGCTCTCGGTGCGGCGCACGCTGCGGCGCAACCTGGGGCTGGGCGGGGTCCCGGCGCAGCTCCTCTTCCGCCGCCGCCGCCCCGAGCGGCCCGACCTGATGGTGCTCTGCGACGTCTCCGAGTCGATGCGCCACGTCACCGGCCTCATGCTCCTCTTCCTCGGCGCGCTGCACGCCCAGGCGCGGCGGGTCCGCACCTTCGTCTTCGTGGACCAGGTGGGCGAGCTGACCGGCCTGCTCGGGCCGGGGCGGGGCCCCCGGCGCGCCGGCGGGCTGGCCGTGGACCTCTCGGCGGCGGCGCGGGTCATCCCGCTCTCAGGCAACTCCGCCTACGGCCGCGTCTTCCGGGCCTTCGTGCGCGACCACCTCGGCGCGGTGACCCGCCGGACCACCGTGGTGATCATCGGCGACGGCCGGACCAACTTCGCGCCGCCGGAGGCCTGGGCGCTGGCCGAGCTCCGGCGCCGGGCGCGCCGCGTCCTCTGGATCTGCCCCGAGCCGCGCTCCCGCTGGGGCCACGGCGACAGCGAGATGGCGCGCTACGCGGTCCACTGCGACCGGGTGGCGACGGTGGAGCGGCTGGCGGACCTGGAGGGGCTGGCGGACGCGCTCGTCCCCCGGTGACGCCGCAGTTGGCCGGGCTGGCCGCCGCTACACGGCGACGGCCGCGGCGGCGGCGAAGCGCCGGAGGTCCTCGAGCGGCAGGGCGCCGGAGGTCCGCTCCACCTCCCGGCCACCCCGGAAGGCGGCCAGCGTGGGGATGGCCTGGATGCCGAAGCGGGCCGCCGCGGCCTGGTGCGCCTCGGTGTCCAGCTTCAGGACGAGGAACCGCCCCGCCTGCTCCCGCGCGAACCGGTCGAGCGTGGGGGCGAAGGCCCGGCACGGGGCGCACCAGGGCGCCCAGAAGTCGACCAGGATGGGGACCGGCGAGGCGGCCACGGCCCGCTCGAGCCCGGCGAGATCCACCTCGCCGGGCGACCCCGAGGTGTCGAGGTCGGCCTTGCACCTGCCGCACACCGGCTCCCGGCCGGGGGAGAGGAGGGCGATCCGGTTCATGGCGCCGCAGCGGCGGCAGCGGAAGACGAGCGGGGCGGACATGCCGCCTAGGTAAGTCCTCCCCCGCGCTTGGCAAGCGGCCGGGCCACGCCCTTGACGCCACCCGCCCTTCCTCCCTAGGGTCCGCGCCCGTGTCGGACCTCGTCCCCCTCGGGCGTCGCGCGCCCGCCGCCGCCCCCGGCGACGGCGCGCCCCGGCGCAAGGTCTTCGTCCACACCTTCGGCTGCCAGATGAACGAGCTGGACTCCGACCGGATGGTGGAGCTGCTCGGGCGCCACGACTTCGGCCGGGCCGCCACGCCGGAGGAGGCCGACCTCATCCTGGTCAACACCTGCGCGGTGCGCGACAAGGCGGAGCAGAAGCTCCTCTCCGCCCTGGGGCGCTACCGCCCGCTCAAGGCCAGCCGCGGCGCGCTCATCGCGGTGGCCGGCTGCGTGGCGCAGGCGGAGAAGGAGCGGCTCCTCCGGAAGGTCCCCTACGTGGACTTCGTCTTCGGGCCGGACAACCTGGCCCGCCTGCCGGAGCTCGTGGAGCGGGCCGGCGGCCGCGAGCGCTTCGCGGAGACCGCCTGGATGGACTCGGAGGCGTACCTCTTCCCCCGGGCCGACGCCGCGGCGGCGCGCGGCCGGGCCACCGCCTTCGTCACCGCCATGAAGGGCTGCGACAAC
This sequence comes from Myxococcales bacterium, assembly GCA_021779335.1. Lineage (GTDB taxonomy): Bacteria > Myxococcota > Myxococcia > Myxococcales > Anaeromyxobacteraceae > JADKCZ01. Next base: position 1,830 of record JAJYAW010000256.1, read on the forward strand.
GCCTGCGCCTTCTGCATCGTGCCGCACACCCGTGGGCGCGAGGTGTCGCGGCCGCACGCCGAGGTGGTGGCGGAGTGCGCCGCGCTGGCCGCCGTGGGCGTGCGGGAGGTGACGCTCATCGGCCAGAACGTCAACTCCTACCGGGGCGGCTGCACCTTCGCCGCGCTGCTGCGGCGCGTGGCCGCGCTGCCCGGCATCGCCCGGGTGCGCTTCACCACCAGCCACCCCCACGATCTCTCCGACGAGCTCATCGCCGCCTTCCGCGACGAGCCCAAGGTGATGAGCCACTTCCACTTGCCGGTGCAGGCCGGCTCCGACCCGGTGCTCCGGCGCATGCGGCGCGACTACGACGTGGCCGCCTACCTGGAGCGGCACGACGCCCTGGCGGCGGCGCGCCCCGGCATCGCCATCACCACCGACTTCATCGTGGGCTTCCCGGGGGAGACCGAGGCGGACTTCGAGGCGTCGCTGGCGCTGCTCGCGCGGGCCCGCTTCGAGAACTCCTTCTCCTTCGTCTTCAGCCCGCGGCCGCACACCGCGGCGGCCCGCCGGGTGGGGACCGCGCCGGAGTGGGCCGAGGTGCCGCGCGGCGTGGCGGTGGCGCGGCTGGAGCGGCTGCTCGCCGTGCAGCGGCGCATCACCGCGGAGCGGCTCCGGGCCGCCGAGGGCACCGTCGTGGAGGTGCTCTGCGAGGGGCCGAGCGACGACCCGGCCCGGCGCTTCGGGCGCACCGGCGAGAACCGGGTGGTCCACTTCGCCGCCGGGGAGGCCGAGGCGCCGGCGGGGGCGCTCCTGCGGGTGCGGGTGGTCCGGGCCGGGGCGCAGTCGCTGGCCGGGGAGCTCCTCGGGCCGGCCGGGGGGCGACCGTGAACCGCAGGCACCTCCCCTGGCTCCTGCCGGCGCTGGCCTACGCGGGGCTCATCTTCTACCTGTCGAGCCAGTCCAACCCGGCCCCCTGGCTGCTGAACCAGTGGTGGACCTGGGACAAGCTCCTCCACGCCACCGAGTACGCCGGCCTGGCGGCGCTCCTCGTCCTGGGGCTCACCCACCTCGGCACCATGGGGATGCGCCGCGCCGCGCTGCTCGCCATCCTGCTGGCGGCCGCCTACGCGGCCACCGACGAGCTCCACCAGTACTTCGTGCCCGGCCGCAGCTGCGACGTGCTCGACTGGCTGGCCGACCTGACGGGCGCGTGCGCCGGGGGGCTCCTGGCGGTGCCGTTCTTGCGACGCTTCGGGGCGCGGGCTAGCATCCGCCCCTGAGATGGCGCTCCTCAAGGCCTACGGGGGCCAGGTCCCGCGCATCGACGCCACCGCCTGGCTCGCCGAGGACGCCACCGTGGTGGGCGACGTCGAGCTCGGCCCGGGCGCGTCCCTCTGGTACGGGGTGGTGGTGCGCGGCGACGTCAACGCCATCCGCATCGGCGCCCGCAGCAACGTGCAGGACCTCTCGGTGGTCCACGTCACCGGCGGCACGCACCCCACGGTCGTCGGCGAGGACGTCACGGTGGGCCACCGGGTGGTGCTCCACGGCTGCACCGTCCACGACCGCTGCCTCATCGGCATCGGCAGCGTGGTGCTCGACGGCGCCGAGATCGGCCCGGACGCCATGGTGGGGGCCGGCGCGCTGGTCCCGCCCGGCATGAAGGTGCCGCCCCGCACGCTGGTGACGGGGACCCCGGCCCGGGTGGCGCGCGCCCTCACCGACGCCGAGGTGGCGCACCTGCGCGAGTCGGCCGCCCGCTACGTCGAGCACGCGGCGCGCTACCGGCGGGAGGGGTGATCCCGTGACCGCCCTCGAGGCCCTGCAGCGCTCGGCGCTCTTCAAGGGCTTCACCGAGACCGGCCTGCGCATCTTCGCCTCCATCGCGGTGGAGAAGGCGGTGGCGGCCGGGACGCCCCTCTTCGTCGAGGCCATGGCCGGCGAGTCGCTCTTCATCATCAAGAGCGGCACGGTGCGCATCACCCAGAAGGCCGAGAAGGCCGAGCGGGAGCTGGCCGTCCTCGGGGCGGGGGAGCACCTCGGCGGGCTGGCCCTGCTGGCGAGGAGCACGCGGCTGGTCTCGGCGGTGGCCGCCACCGACTGCGAGGTGGTGGAGCTAACCCAGCGCGACTTCGCGCAGCTGACGCCGCAGAAGCCGCAGGCCTGCCTCAAGCTGGCCCTGGCCATCGCCGCCGACCTGGCGGCCCGCGTCGCCGAGAACCGCGAGCTGGTGCGCGAGCTGGGGCCCCGCAGGTAGCGGGCGCCGCGGCGCGGCCCACCGGCCAGGAACGGCTGGACTCCGGCGCGCCCCGCGGCGAATATCCCCGCGAATGATCGACCCCACCACCCTGGAGCGCATCGTCGCCCGCCTCACCAGCGACTCGCTCCACGGCGCGTACGCGGCGATCTTCACGGTGCTCCTGCTGTGCGGCTTCGGCCTGCCGCTGCCGGAGGACGTCATCCTGGTGACGGGCGGCCTGCTGGCGTGGCGCGGCAACCCCGTCGCCCACGTCACCCTGAGTCACATGGCGAGGGATCCCAGGCTGCTCACCATGATCGGCTTCGGCCTGGCCGGCATCCTGGCGGGCGACTCGGTCATCTTCCTGGCCGGCCGCAAGCTGGGCCACCGCGTGGCCGAGTTCCGCCTGCTCCGCCGCATCGTCACGCCGCAGAAGCTGACCGACGCCGAGACGCTGCTGCGGCGGCGCGGCAACGTGGTGGTGGTGCTGGCCCGCTTCCTGCCCGGGCTGCGCGCCCCCACCTACTTCACGGTGGGCCACGCCAAGCTGCCCTACTGGGAGTTCCTGCTCTTCGACGGCGCGGCCGCGCTCATCTCGGCGCCGCTCTGGGTCTGCCTGGGGTTCTACTTCGGGTCCAACATCGGCGAGGCGCTGACGGCCGCCGGCCACTTCTCCCGGTACATCCTGGCGGCGGCGCTGCTGGTGGTGGCGGCGCTGGCCGGCCGCTGGTGGTACCGGCGGCGTCACCCGCCGGCGGCGCCGGACGGCCCGGCCTGACCGGCCTGACCGGCCCGGGGCGGGCCCTAGGGCCCCTCGGCGGAGCGTCCCAGCAGGCGCCGCACCATGACCCAGAAGCCCTCGCCCCCGGGCGGCTCGGCCCGCGCCTGGCCGCTCACCGC
>JAJYAW010000257.1 GCA_021779335.1 Myxococcales bacterium
CGGGGGCGCAGGTGGGCACCGCGGCGAGCGACACCAGGGGCCGCGCCTTGCCGGTGCCGCGCCGCACCTCCATGTCCACCGGGGCGCAGCGGGCCCGGGCCACGGCCGCGGCGAGGTCGCCGGCGTGGCGCACCGGCTGGCCGTCCACCCTCACCACGAGATCGAGCGGCTGGAGCGGGCTCGCGAGGCCGGGCGGCGGTGCCGCCAGCGCCGAGGCGTAGACCGGCGTGACCCCGATGACGCCGCGGGTCCGCCTCTCCACCGGGTTGGAGTCGTCCTCGCGGGCCGGCACGATGGTGACGGGCGAGGTCACGCCGGCGCGCTCCACCTGGAAGGTGAGCGGCTGCTCCGGGTGCGGCGAGACCACGTCGGGCAGGTCGGAGAAGTAGCGGATCTCGACGGGCCGCCGCCCGGGCACGGTGACGCTGCGGATCCGGTCGCCCGGCTGGAGCCCGGCCACCGCCGCCGGCGAGCCCGGCGCCACCGAGCCCACCACCGGCCCGGCCACCAGCTCCCCGTTCTGGCCCAGGGCGAGGGCCAGGTAGAGGACGAAGGGGAAGACGAAGTTCATCCCCGGCCCGGCGAAGGCGATGAGCAGCCGCTTCCAGGGCGGCTGCTCCAGGAAGGTGCGCCCGCGGTCCTCCGGCGCCACCTCCTGCGACGGGTCCTCGCCGGCCATCTTGACGTAGCCGCCCAGCGGCAGGGCCGAGAGCTGGTACTCGGTCTCGCCGCGCCGGAAGCCGGCCAGGCGCGGGCCGAAGCCGATGGAGAAGCGGACCACCTTGACGCCCAGCGCCTTGGCCGTGAGGAAGTGGCCCAGCTCGTGGACGAAGACGAGCGCGCCCAGGAGGACGAGGCCGGCGCCGAGGGTGAAGAGGAGGCTCATGGTGGCTCACCTGGTGGCCCCGGGGCTGCGTGCCCCGGGCGCCGGATCACTTAACCCGCCGGACGGCCTCGCGCTTCCCCCACTCGCTCGCCTCGAGCGCCTGCGCCACGCTGCGGAGCGGCTCCACGGCGTGGCGCTCCAGCGCCCCGGCGCAGAGCTCGGCGATGTCCGTGAAGAGGCAGCGCTTTTGCAGGAAGGCCTCCACCGCCGCCTCGTCGGCGCCGGACAGGACGGCCGGCGCGGTGCCGCCCAGCTCGAGCGCCCGGTAGGCCAGGGTGTAGGCCGGGAAGCGGGCCGGGTCGGGCGGCTCGAAGGTGAGCCGGCCCAGCCGGGCCAGGTCGAGCGGCGGGAGGTCGAGGGGCAGCCGCTCCGGCCAGGCCAGGGCGTAGCTGATGGGGCCGCGCATGTCGGAGACGCCGAGCTGCGCCACCACCGAGCCGTCGATGTACTCCACCATGGAGTGCACGATCGACTCCGGGTGGACGACGATGTCGATGCGGCGCGGCTCCACGTCGAAGAGCCAGCGCGCCTCGATCACCTCCAGCCCCTTGTTCATCAGGGTGGCCGAGTCGATGGTGATCTTGTCCCCCATCGACCAGTTGGGGTGCTTGAGCGCCCGCTCCGGCGTCACCGCGGCGAGCTCGCCGGCCGCCACGCCGCGCAGCGGGCCGCCCGAGGCGGTCAGGAGGAGGCGCCGCACCTCGCCCCGGTTGTGGCCCTGCAGCGCCTGGTGGACCGCCGAGTGCTCGCTGTCCACCGGCAGGATGGTGGCGCCCCGCTCGGCGGCCAGCCGCACCAGGAGCTCGCCGGCCAGCACCAGCGACTCCTTGTTGGCGAGGCCGATGGTCTTGCCGGCCTCGACGGCGGCGGCGGTGGAGCGCAGGCCCGCCCCGCCGGCGATGGCGGCCAGCACGAAGTCCACGTCCGGCTGGACCGCCGCGCTCACCACGCCGTCGTCGCCCTCCAGCACCTCGGTGCCGGCCGGGACGAGCGCGCGCAGCGCCGCCGCGGCCCGCGGGTCGGACATGGCCACCAGCCGCGGCCGGAAGGCGCGCACCTGGGCCGCCGCCCGCTCCACGTTCCGGCCGGCGGCCAGCGCCACCACCTGGAAGCGCCCCGGGAAGCGGCCCAGCACGTCGAGGGCCTGCACGCCGATGGAGCCGGTGGAGCCGAGGATGGCGACGCGTCGCATGATCTCGGGCCATCCTAGCACCCCGGGGCGGGGCGCCTCACGGGGAGGGGCGCCTCACCGCAGGTGGGAGGCGAAGAGGTAGATCCAGGGGGCCACGAAGAGGAGGGCGTCGATCCGGTCGAGCAGGCCGCCGTGGCCCGGGATGAGGTGCGAGGAGTCCTTCACGCCGTGGGCCCGCTTCCAGGCCGACTCCACCAGGTCGCCGAGCGGCCCCACCACCGCGCCGCCCGCGCCGAGCGCCAGCGCGCCCGCCAGCGACAGCTCCACCTCGAGCCGCCAGTGCTGCATGGCGGCGGCGCCCAGCAGGCTGCCCACCGCCCCGCCGGCGAACCCCTCCCAGGTCTTCTTGGGGCTGATCTTCTCGGAGAGCTTGTGGCGGCCGAAGGTGAGGCCGGCGAAGTAGGCGAAGGTGTCGTTGGCCCAGGTCACGGCGAAGGCCAGGATGACCCAGTCGAAGCCGAAGCGGAGCCGCAGCCCCACCATGGAGGCGGGCAGGAGGCCGGTGTAGAGCCAGGCGAGCGCGATGCGCCCGGCGCGGGCCGGCACCTGGGCCAGGTCGCCGTGGACGAGCAGGAGCAGCGAGAGGAGCGCCACCGTGGCGCCCGCCAGCCAGAGCCCGGCCCAGGAGGGCAGCAGGTCCCCGCTGGCGCCGAGCACGGCCAGCACCGGGAAGGTGGCGGCCACCAGCACGCCGAACCACTCGGCCGCCTGGAGTGGCCCCGCCATGTGCAGCAGCTCGGTGGAGGCCAGCGCGGCGGCCAGCCCCACCAGCAGGGCGAAGGGCCAGCCGCCCACCACCGTGAGCCAGACCGCGACGGGGAGCAGCACCAGCGCCGAGGCGGCCCGCTCGGCGAGGTTCCTGCGCTTGCCCGGGTCCGCCAGGAAGTTCATCGGTCCGGGCCGCCCTGCGCCGCCAGCTGGGCGCCGGTGAGGCCGAAGCGCCGCTGGCGCCCCTGGAAGTCGGCGATGGCCGAAAGGAAGGCCTCGTCGCGGAAGTCCGGGAAGAGGACGTCGGTGAAGTGGAGCTCGGCGTAGGCGGCCTGCCAGAGCAGGAAGTTGGAGATGCGCCGCTCGCCGCTGGTGCGGACCAGCAGGTCGAGCTCCGGCAGCCCGGCGGTCCACAGGTGGGCCTCCAGCGAGGCCTCGGTGACCGGGCCGGCCGCGGCGGCGGCGCGGGCGGCCTGCACGAGCTCCTCGCGCCCGCCGTAGGAGAGGGCCAGCGTCAGGATCATCCCGCCGTTGTCGCGCGTCTCCGCCATGACCAGCGCGAGCTGGCGGCGCACCGGCTCGGGCAGCCGCGAGAGGTCGCCGATGGCGTGCAGCCGGATGGCGTTCTGGCGCATCTCGCCGCGCTCCGACTCGAGGAAGTCGGCCAGCAGCGCCATGAGCGCGCCGACCTCGTCGGCCGGGCGCGCCCAGTTCTGCAGCGAGAAGGCGTAGAGCGTGAGCGCCGGCAGGCCGATGCGGCGGGCGGTGCGGACCACGGCGCGGACCGACTCGGCCCCCTCGCGGTGCCCGGCCACCCGGGGCAGGCCGCGCGCCTCGGCCCAGCGGCCGTTGCCGTCCATGATGACCGCCACGTGGCGCGGCAGGGGGCGCGCGCGCACCTGGGCCTCGAGCGCTGGGAGGGAGGTGGGCGTCACGGGGCGACCTATACCACGGCGTCCGGAGCGGGCCACCCCCGCGGGGGCGCACGCGCCGGGTACCGCCCGCCCGCGCGCCGCGCCCGGTTTGACCCCTGCCCCGCGCCGTTCCATGCTCTCGAGGTGGTTCCGCGCTCCGTCGGCCCGTGGGAGATCCGCTCGGTCATCGGCCGCGGCGGCATCGGCGTCGTCTACCGCGCGCGCCACCGGGTGAGCGGCCAGCTGGCCGCCCTGAAGCTCCTCGGCCCCGCCCAGGTGGTCGATCCCAGGGCGGCCCGCCGCCTGGCGCGCGAGTTCGAGGTGCTCCAGTCGCTCGACCACCCCAACGTGGTGCGGGTCTTCGAGGCGGGCGTCTTCGAGGGCTACTCGTACCTGGCCATGGAGCTCGTCGAGGGGCTCGACCTGCGCGCCTCCCTCTCCCCCGCCCTCGACGGCGCCGCCGGCCCGGGCGCGCCCTGCGCGGACCTGTCGGTCCTCTCGCTCTCCGGGCCGCCGCCGGAGGTGGGCGCCGACGCCATCCGCGCCCTGGCCTCCATGATGGACGAGCCGGAGACCGCGCCCGCCGAGTTCCACCCGCCGGTGCCCGCCGCGCCGGACGGCGGCGTGGAGCCCGCGCCGCCCGGGCCGCTCTCCGCCCAGGCGCAGGCCGCCCTGAACGGGCCGCGGCGCCTCTCCCGGCTGCGCTGCTCCCTGCGCCAGGTGCTGGGGGCGCTCGTCTACGTGCACGAGCGCGGCCTGGTCCACCGCGACCTCAAGCCCTCCAACATCATGGTGGACGACCGGCGCCAGGCCCGCATCATGGACTTCGGCCTGGTGAAGCACGCCGAGGAGGCGGTGGAGCCGCTCACCGGCACCGGGCGGGTGGTCGGGACCTACCGCTACATGTCGCCGGAGCAGGCCCAGGGCCACCCGGTGGACGGGCGGGCCGACCTCTACTCGCTGGGGGTCATCCTCTACGAGCTCCTGGCCGCCAGCCCGCCCTTCACGGCGCAGGACCCGGGCGCGCTCTGGCACGCCATCCTGCACCGGCGCCCCACGCCGCTCGTCCAGGTCAACCCGGGCGTCGACCCGGACCTGGCGGCCATCGCGGAGCGCTGCCTGGAGAAGGACGCCGGGGCCCGCTTCGCCAGCGCGCGGGAGCTCCTCGCCGTGCTGGAGCGCTGACGTGACCGGGCGGGCGCGGCGGCTCGAGCCGGGCGAGCGGGTG
>JAJYAW010000258.1 GCA_021779335.1 Myxococcales bacterium
TCCCCCGGCCGCCGCGGCGACCCTCGACGAGGCCGCCGCCGGCCGGTTCGCGGCGCTGGCGCTGGCCTGCGTGCACCAGGAGTACCCCAACAAGCCCGCCCAGGTGATGGCCTCCGACGCCGACGCGCGGCCGCCGCGCCAGCTCACCCCGGCCTTCTACGGCTGCTTCGACTGGCACTCCTCGGTGCACGGCCACTGGCTCCTGGCCCGGCTGGCGCGCCGCTTCCCGGACGCCCCCTTCGCCGCGGCCGCGCGCGCCGCGCTGGCGCGGAGCCTCACCCCCGCCAACCTGGCCGGCGAGGCCGCCTACCTCGACACGCCCGGCCGGGCCTCCTTCGAGCGCCCCTACGGCCTGGCCTGGCTGCTCGCCCTGGCCGCCGAGCTGCGCGCCTGGGACGATCCCTTCGCCCGGCCGCTGGCGGCGGCGCTGGCGCCGGTCGAGGCGCGGGCGGCGGCGCGCCTGGCCTCCTGGCTCCCCAAGCTGCGCTACCCCATCCGGATCGGGGAGCACGACCAGACCGCCTTCGCCCTCGGCCTGGTCCGCGACTGGGCGGTGGCGACCGGGGACGCGCCGATGCGGGCGCTGGTGGACGAGCGGGCCCGCGCCTACTACCTGGCGGATCGGGCCTGCCCCATCGACTACGAGCCCTCCGGCGAGGACTTCCTCTCGCCGTGCCTCGGCGAGGCGGATCTCATGCGCCGGGTGCTGGCGCCGCCCGCCTTCGCGGCCTGGCTCACCGGCTTCCTCCCCGGCGTGCCGCGCCGCGCGAGCGGGGCCTGGCTCCAGCCCGGCGTGGTGACCGACCGGGCCGATCCGAAGCTGGCCCACCTCGACGGGCTCAACCTCTCCCGGGCCTGGATGCTGCTGGGGATCGCCGCCGGGCTGCCGGCCTCGGATCCGCGCCGCGCCGCGCTCTCCGCCGCCGCGGCCGCCCACGCCGGGGCGGCGCTGCCCGCCATCACCGGCGAGCACTACGAGGGCGGCCACTGGCTGGGCACCTTCGCCGTGTACCTCACCAGCGGGGCGGGGCGGGACGCGGCGCACTGAGGCTGGCGAGCTCCGCCGACGCCCCGATCCCGCCCTGATCGCCCGCCAATTTCCGTTTGCGCCGGGGGGTCACCCCCCGGGGTTGCGGCCGGGTCCGTCCCCGCCTAAATACCGGCGTGCTCCCTCGTCCAACCAGGGTCGTCGCCCCCGTCCTGCTGGGGCTCTCGCTGCTCCTCCCCGCCTGCAACCGCGACCAGGTCGCCCACTTCACGGTCCCCAAGCCGACCGCGTCGGCGGGCGGTGGCGCCATGGGCGCGCCGACCGGCATGCGGGGGCCGGGCATGCCGCCGCCCGGAATGGACGGCGAGGTGGCGCCGCCCCCGGCGCCGGCCCAGGGGCTGAGCTGGACGCTGCCGAAGGGCTGGACCGAGGAGCGGCAGGGGGGCATGCGCTACGCCACCCTGGTGCCCCCGGTGAAGGGGCACATCGACGGCTCGGTGGTGGTGCTGCCCGGCCCGGCCGGCGGCGAGCTCATGAACGTGAACCGCTGGCGCGGGCAGATCGGCCTCGCCGCCGTCGACGAGGCGGGGGCGGCCGCGGCCCGCCGGGTGGTGAGGACGCCGGCCGGGCCGCTCTCGCTCTACGACTTCACCAGCGACGGCCACAAGAAGACCCGCCTCATCGCCGGCCTGCTGGAGGCCGGCGGGTCCACCTGGTTCGTCAAGGTGACCGGCGACGCCGAGGCGGTCACCGCCGCGCGCGCCGACTTCCTCTCGCTGCTCGGGAGCCTCCGCCTTGAATAGGCCGACCTCGTACGTGTGGGGCGTGCTCTCGTCCCTCAAGCTCACCATCGCCTGCCTGGCCATCCTGATGGTGCTGGTGATCGGCTGCACGCTGGACCAGATCGACCTCGGCACCTGGGGCTCGGTCGAGGTCTACATGCGCAGCTGGGTGGTCTGGCGCCCGCTGCCCGGCGTGCTGCTGCGCCCCTTCGGCCTCACCCCGCGCCCGCTCCCGCTCTTCCCCGGCGGCGCGCTGGTGGGGCTGGTGCTGATGGTCAACCTGGTGGCCGCGCAGCTCAAGCGGCTCGAGCTCTCCTGGAAGAAGTCCGGGCTCTGGATCGTCCACGCCGGCCTGATCCTGCTCTTCATCGGCGAGTTCATCACCGGCGTCTACCAGGTGGACACCCGCCTGGCGGTGGAGGTCGGCCAGACCGTCAACTTCGTGGAGAGCCCGCGCGAGAACGAGCTGGCGGTCACCGACGTCACCGACGCGAAGACCGACGAGGTCTACAGCGTGCCGGAGGGGCTGCTGGCGCGCCAGGACCGCATCCCGCTGCCCGGCACCCCCATCGTCATCGACGTGAAGAGGTTCTTCCGCAACGCCCAGCTCGGCACCCGCCGCCCCGGCGACCCGCCCTCGCCCGCCACCATGGGCGTCGGCGCGGGCGTGGCGGTGCGGGAGGCGCCGCCGGCCGCCGGCGACGACGAGACCAACCAGACCAGCGCCTTCATCGAGCCGGTGGCGGACGGCAAGAGCTACGGCACCTGGCTGGTCTCGACCGTGCTGGGCGCGCCGCAGTCGTTCACCCACGAGGGGCGCACCTACCAGCTCGCCATGCGACCGCGGCGCTGGTACCTGCCCTACACGGTGACGCTCAAGCAGTTCCGGCACGACGTCTACGAGGGGACGCAGATCCCCAAGAACTTCTCCAGCCTGGTGCAGCTCAAGGACCCGAAGCGGAACGAGGACCGCGAGGTCCTCATCTACATGAACCAGCCCCTGCGCTACGACGGCAAGGCCTTCTACCAGGCCAGCTTCGGCAAGGGCGACCGGCTCTCCATCCTGCAGGTGGTGCAGAACCCGGGCTGGCTGCTGCCGTACATCTCGTGCGTCCTGGTGGGCCTGGGGCTCATGGTCCACTTCGGCATCTCCCTGCGCCGCAGCCTGCGGCGGCGCGTCGACGTCGTGGAGGCGACCACATGAGCAAGCTCGCGAAGTACCTGCCGTGGGCCGCCGGCGCGGTGGCGCTGCTGGCCGTGCTGGTGGCGGCGCGCCCGCCGTCCCGCGTGGACGGCATGGACCTCGACGCCTTCGCCCGGCTCCCGGCGCTGGAGGGCGGGCGGGTCAAGCCCATCGACTCGGTGGCGCGCAACTCGCTGCTCATGATCCGATCGCAGCAGAGCCTGCCGACCTACGACGCGGCCGGGAGGTACGTCCGCACCATCGGCGCCGACGAGTGGCTGCTCGACGTGCTGTTCCGTCCCGAGGTGGCCGACCGGCAGAAGCTCTTCGTCATCAACGACCCGGACGTGCTGGCGCTCCTCGGCCAGCGCCAGAGCGCGGACCGCTACTACGCCTTCGCCACCATCCAGCCGCACGTCGACGAGATCGGGCGGCAGGGGATGGCGGCGCAGGCCATCGACCCCAAGGAGCGGACCCGCTTCCAGGGGGCCGTCGTCAACCTCTTCGAGCGGATCGAGCTCTACTTCCGGCTCAAGAACACCCTCCAGGTGGAGGGCTCCTCCGGCCTGGCCGTCGAGCTCGGCGCCCGCGGCACGCCCGCCGCGGCGCAGCGGCAGCAGTTCCTGGCCGAGTCCGCCGACTTCCGCATGCTCCCGCCGGCGCCCGGCGTGGCCGGCGCGGGCTGGCTGAGCACCGGCGAGGCGCTGCGCGGCGTCGGCCCCGCCGCCCCCGGGCTCGAGCCGCTGGCCCGCATCGCCCTGGCCTACGAGTCCCGCGACGCCGCCGCCTTCGACGGCGCGGTGGCCGCGCTGCGCGCCGTGGACGTCGCCTCGCGCCCCGAGGCCGTCTCGCAGTCCGACCACGAGATCGTCTTCAACCGCGTCGAGCCCTTCTACCTGGGCATGGTCATCTACGTGCTGGCCATGCTGGCCATCTTCGTCTCCTGGCTGCGCCAGCCCGGGCTGGTGAAGGAGGGCTCGGGCCTGGACGCGGTGCTCAAGCTCATGCAGCCGACCGCCTTCGCGCTCCTCGTGGCCGGCGCCATCGTCCACACGCTGGGGCTGGTCTCCCGCGTCATCCTGCAGGGGCGCCCGCCGGTCACCAACCTCTATTCCTCGGCGGTGTTCGTGGGCTGGGGCGCCGTCATCCTGGGCGTCGTCCTGGAGCGCATCTACCGGCGCGGCTTCGCCACCGCGGTGGCGGCCGCCTCCGGCTTCGCCTCCCTCATCGTGGCCCACCACCTGACCGGCGACGGCGACACCATGGAGATGATGCGCGCCGTGCTCGACTCCAACTTCTGGCTCGGCACGCACGTCATCACCATCACCATCGGGTACAGCGGCACCTTCCTGGCCGGCGCCATCGCCATCGCCTGGACCATCCGCAAGCACGTCGGCAAGGGGCTGGACACCGCCACCTCGAGGATGCTGACCTCGATGGCCTACGGCATCGTCTCGTTCGCCCTCTTCTTCAGCTTCATCGGGACCGTGCTGGGCGGCATCTGGGCCGACCAGAGCTGGGGCCGCTTCTGGGGCTGGGACCCCAAGGAGAACGGCGCCCTCCTCATCGTGCTCTGGAACGCCATCATCCTGCACGCCCGCTGGGGCGGCTTCATCCGCGACCGCGGCATCATGGCCATGGCCATCTTCGGCAACGTCATCACGTCGGCGTCCTGGTTCGGCGTGAACATGCTCGGCGTCGGGCTCCACTCCTACGGCTTCATGGACAAGGCCTTCTACTCGCTGACCGGCTTCTGGGCCGTCAACCTGGCCATCATGGCCCTCACGCTGGCGCCCCGGCACTTCTGGCGCGGCGGCGAGGCGGGGGGCGTGCCGCCCGCCGGAAAATCCGCCCCGGGCAAGGTCTGACGGCCCGCCCGGCGCACGGGCGGGGCGACCGGCGGGGGCGGCCGCCCGCTACCGCGTGAACTCGACGTGCGGGTGGAGCGCGCGCGCCAGCGGCGGCCGGGTCAGG
>JAJYAW010000007.1 GCA_021779335.1 Myxococcales bacterium
CGTGAGCCGGGAGTCGAGCACCACCCGCAGCGGATCCCGCCCGCCGCCGCCCGGGAGGCGCGCCGTCAGGCGGGGGTCGTCGGCCAGGGCGGTGGCGCGCCCCACCAGCACCGCGTCGACCCGGTCCCGCAGCCGGTGCACCCAGGCGCGCGCCGCCGGGCCGGAGACCCAGCGCGAGTCGCCGGAGCGGGTGGCCAGCCGGCCGTCCAGCGTGGCCGCCAGCTTGAGCGTCACGTGGGGACGCCGGCGGGTGATGAAGGTGAACCAGGGGGCGTTGAGCGCGTCGCACTCGGCGGTGAGCACGCCGCTCGTGACCGGCACGCCGGCGGCGGCCAGGCGGGCCACGCCGCGCCCGTTCACCAGCGGGTTGGGGTCGTGGGAGCCCACGAAGACGCGCGCCACGCCGGCCGCCACCAGCGCCAGGCTGCAGGGCGGGGTCCGCCCCTGGTGATCGCAGGGCTCCAGCGTGGTGTAGAGGTCGGCGCCGCGGGCGCGCGCCCCGGCGGCCCGGAGCGCCACGATCTCGGCGTGCGGCCCGCCGGCGCGGGCGTGGTGGCCGCGCGCGATGACCCGGCCGCCCTTCACCAGCACCGCGCCCACCGCGGGGTTGGGGCTGGTGCGCCCGGCGCCGCGGGCCGCCTCGGCCAGCGCCAGGCGCATGAAGCGCTCGGCCGAGGCCCGCCCGGACCGCGGGGTCACGCGCCGCCCCCGCCCTTCCGGCCCGCCAGCCCCTCGAGCTCGCTCATGAAGTCGCCCACGTCCTCGAAGGACCGGTAGACCGAGGCGAAGCGGACGAAGGCCACCGGGTCGAGCTCGCGCAGCCGGGCCATGACGGCCTCGCCCACGACGCGGCTCGGCACCTCCTTCTCGCCCAGCTCCTGGACCTGCCGCTCCACCGCGGCGATGAGCGCCTCGATCTGCGCCGCCGAGACCGGCCGCTTCTGGCAGGCGCGGGTCAGCCCCTCGAGGATCTTCTTCCGGTCGAAGGGCTCGCGCCGCCCGTCCTTCTTCACGACCGCCGGCAGGATCTCCTCGATCCGCTCGTAGGTGGTGAAGCGGCGGCTGCACCCGAGGCACTCGCGCCGGCGGCGCGTGGCCTGGCCCTCCCCGGCCTCGCGGGAGTCCACCACCTTGTCCTCCAGGTGCCCGCAGTAGGGACAGCGCATCGGGGAGCCGTCACTGCCGGTCGGCGTACATGGGGAAGCGGGCGCACAGCGCCTTCACCTCGGCCCGCACCCCGGCGAGCGAGGCCTGGTCGGCCGGCGCGTCGAGGACGCGGCCGATGAGGGCCGCCACCTGGGCCATCTCGGCCCCGCCGAAGCCGCGGCTGGTGAGCGCCGGGGTGCCGACGCGGATGCCCGAGGTGACGAAGGGCTTCTCGGGGTCCCAGGGGATCATGTTCTTGTTGACGGTGATGCCCGCCTGGCCGAGCGCCTCCTCGGCCACCTTCCCGGTCAGCCTCTTGGGGCGCAGGTCCACCAGCATGAGGTGGTTGTCGGTGCCGCCGGAGACCAGGCGCAGGCCGGCCTTCAGCAGCCCCTCGGCCAGCACCTGGGCGTTGTCGACGATGGCCTGCTGGTAGGCCTTGAACTCCGGGCGCAGCGCCTCGCCGAAGGCCACCGCCTTGGCGGCGATGACGTGCTCGAGCGGCCCGCCCTGGATGCCGGGGAAGATCTGGCTGTTGAGCTTCTTGGCCAGGTCGGCGTCGCGGCAGAGGAGGAGCCCGCCGCGCGGACCGCGCAGGGTCTTGTGGGTGGTCGAGGTGACGATGTCGGCGAAGGGCACCGGGTTGGGGTGCAGCCCGGCCGCCACCAGCCCGGCGATGTGGGCCATGTCGACCATGAGGGAGGCCCCGACCTCCCTGGCGATCTGGGCGAAGTCGGCGAACTGGAGCGTGCGCGGGTAGGCGCTGGCGCCCACCACCATGATCTTCGGCTTGTGCTCGCGGGCCAGCCTGGCCACCTCGTCCATGTCGATGCGCTCGTCGGACTGGCGCAGGCCGTAGGGGACGATGCGGAAGAGCTTGCCGGAGAAGTTGACCGGCGAGCCGTGGGTCAGGTGGCCGCCGAAGTTGAGGCTCATGGCCACCACGGTGTCGCCGGGCGCGCCCAGGGCGAAGTAGGCCGCCATGTTGGCCTGCGACCCGGAGTGGGGCTGGACGTTGGCGAAGGCGGAGCCGAAGAGCCGGTTGACCCGATCGATGGCGAGCTGCTCCACCTGGTCGACCACCTCGCAGCCGCCGTAGTACCGCTTGCCCGGGTAGCCCTCGGCGTACTTGTTGGTGAGGGCCGAGCCGGCCGCCTCGAGGACGGCCGGCGAGACGAAGTTCTCGCTGGCGATGAGCTCCAGCCCCTCGGCCTGGCGGCGGGTCTCCTCGCGGATGAGGCGGGCGACGTCGGGGTCGGCCTCGGCGAGGCGGGTGGTGGGGATCATGGGCGGGGGCTCCGGGAAGGTTGCGGAAGGACGGGCGCTCTCATAGCGCGCCGGGCCGGGAGGCCGCAACGGCGGCGGCCTACCGCCGGTCCAGCGCGTTCAGCTTGTCGACCCGGCGGGCGTGGCGGCCGCCCTCGAACGGCGTGGCCAGGAAGGCCTCCACGATGGCGGCGCCCAGGCCGAGGCCGGTGACCCGCTCGCCCAGGCAGAGCACGTTGGCGTCGTTGTGGGCGCGGGCCATGCGCGCCTCGAACTCGCTGCGGCAGACCGCCGCGCGGACGCCGGGCACCTTGTTGGCCGCCATCGACATGCCGATGCCGGTGCCGCAGACCAGGAGGCCGAGGCGCGCCCGGCCCCCGGCCACCGCCTCCGCCACCGCGGCCGCGTAGTCCGGGTAGTCGACGCTGTCGGCCGCGTGCGGCCCCAGGTCCTCCACCTCGAAGCCCTTGGCGCGCGCCGCCTCGACGGCCCCGGCCCGCAGCTGGAGCCCCGCGTGATCCGACGCCGCCACCACTCGATCCGCCATGGCTGGCCTCCGCTAGACCTTCTTGAACACCAGCACCGCGTTGGTGCCGCCGAAGCCGAAGCTGTTCGACATGACCACCTCGAGCTTCTTCTCGCGGGCCACGTTGGGCACCACGTCGAGCTGGCACTCCGGGTCCTGCGAGTCCACGTTGATGGTGGGCGGCACGACCCCGTGGGTCATGGCCAGGATGGAGATGACGGCCTCGGCGCCGCCGGCGGCGCCGAGCAGGTGGCCGGTCATCGACTTGGTCGAGGAGACCACCAGCCCGCCCCTGGCCTGGGCGTGCGCCCCGAAGACCTTGTTGATGGCCTGGCACTCGGCCACGTCGCCCTGCGGCGTGGAGGTGCCGTGGGTGTTGACGTAGCCCACCGCCTCCGGGGCCAGCCCGGCGTCCCGCAGCGCCATGCGCATGGCCCGCTGCCCGCCCTCCCCCTCCGGCGCCGGGGAGGTGACGTGGTAGGCGTCGGCGCTGGCGCCGTAGCCGCACAGCTCGGCGTAGATGCGAGCGCCGCGCGCCCTGGCGTGCTCGTACTCCTCGAGGATGAGGATGCCGGCCCCCTCGCCGGCCACGAAGCCGTCGCGGTCCTTGTCGTAAGGCCGGCAGGCCTGCGCCGGCGCGTCGTTCCGCTCCGACAGGGCGCGGGCCGCGCAGAAGCCGCCGATGGCGAGCGGCGTGACGGTCGACTCGCAGCCGCCGGCCACGATGACGTCGGCCATGCCGCGCTCGATGTACATCATGGCGTCGCCGATGGAGTGGTTGCCGGTGGCGCAGGCCGACACCGGCGAGAAGTTCGGCCCCTTCATCCCGTAGCGGAGGCTGATCTGGCCCGGCGCCAGGTTGATGATCAGGCTGGGGATGAAGAAGGGGCTGATCTTGCGGACGCCCTTCTCCGCGAAGACCCGCGCCGTCTCCTCGATGGTGCCCAGGCCGCCGATGCCGGCGCCCACGATGCAGCCCACCCGCTCGGCGTCCTCCCTGGCCATGTCGAGGCCGGAGTCCCGCATGGCCATGTCGGCGGCGGCCAGGGCGAACTGGATGAACCGGTCGTTGCGGCGCGCCTCCTTCCGGTCCATGAAGTCGCCCGGCTCGAAGCCCTTCACCTCCGCCGCGATGCGGGTGGGGAAGGTGGAGGCGTCGAACTGGGTGATGGGGCCGACGCCGCTCCGGCCCGCCACGAGGGCCTGCCACGACGCCTCCGCCCCGATGCCGACGGGGGAGACGAGGCCGATTCCGGTGACCACGACACGACGCCTGCTCATGAACGCGTACCTCGTGCGGCGAAAGGGGGGTTCCGCGGGGCACGCCGCGCGCGCCCCCGGCCCATGCTCGTCGCGACCCGGTGCCCCGGGGTGACGGCTCCGCTACTTCTTGTGGGTGGTGATGTAGTCGACGGCGTTCTGCACGGTCTTGATGTTCTCGGCCTCCTCGTCGGGGATCTCGACCTCGAACTCCTCCTCCATCTGCATGACGAGCTCGACGATGTCGAGGGAGTCGGCCCCCAGGTCGTCGATGAAGCTCGAGGTGTTCTTGATCTCGTCCTCGGCGACGCCCAGGTTCTCCGCGATGATGGCCTTCACCTTCTGCTCGATGGTTGCCGACATGGTGTTTCCTCCGTTGTGTTCCTGGTTTCCGGGACCGCTCACCGGGCCCGGGTGCCGCGTCGCTGAGGGTGCCGCGCCTACATGTACATCCCGCCGTTGACCTTGAGGACCTCGCCGGTCACGTAGGCGGCGTCGTCGCTGGCCAGGAAGCAGACCGCCCGGGCCACGTCCTCGGCCGAGCCCAGCCGGGCCAGCGGGATGTTCTCCAGCATCTTCTGCCTGGCCGCCTCGGGCAGGGCGGCGGTCATGTCGGTGTCGATGAAGCCCGGCGTGACCGCGTTGCAGCGGACCTGGCGCGAGGCCAGCTCGCGGGCCACGCTCTTGGTCAGGCCGATGAGCCCCGCCTTGGTGGCGGCGTAGGCGGCCTGGCCGGCGTTGCCCATCTCGCCCACCACCGACGAGAGGTTGACGATGGCGCCGCCCTTGGCCTTCATCATGGGGCGGGTCACGGCGCGGATGAGGTTGAAGGCGCCGGTCAGGTTGACGTCGAGCTGGCGCCGCCAGTCCTCGTCCTTGAGCCGCATGAGGAGCTGGTCGACGGCGATGCCGGCGTTGTTGACGAGGACGTGCAGCCCGCCCAGGTCGGCCACCACCGCCTCCACCGCCCGGCTGCAGGCGGCCGGGTCGGCCACGTCGAACCTGTAGAGCCTGGCCGCGGGGGCGCCGGCCGCCTGCACGAGCGCCAGGGCCTCGGCCGCGGCCGCCTCGTTCCCGGCGTAGTTGAGGGCCACCGCGGCCCCGCCGCGCGCCAGCTCCACCGCGATGGCGCGGCCGATGCCGCGCGACGCGCCGGTGACCAGCGCCACCTTCCCCTTGAAGTCGTGCACCGTCAGCTCCTCCCGAGCGCGGCCAGGGTCTTCTCCAGCGAGGCCGCGTCCTCGACGTTGAAGGCCTCGATGGACGGGGCGATGCGCTTGACCAGCCCGCCCAGCACCTTGCCCGGCCCGACCTCGACCACGCGGGTGACGCCCAGGCGCGCCAGCTCCTCGACGCTCTCGATCCAGCGCACCGGCGCCGTCACCTGCGCCACCAGCAGCGGCGGGGCCCGGGCCACGTCGCCGTTGGCCCTGGCCTCGACGTTGGTGACGACCGGCCTGAGCAGCGGCCTCCAGGCCACCGACCGGAGCACCGGCTCGAGCCGGGCCTTGACCGGCTCCATCAGGGCGCAGTGGAAGGGGGCGGAGACCGGCAGCGGCAGCACGCGCTTGGCGCCGGCCGCCTTGAGCTTCACGCCAGCCGCCTCCACCGCGGCCGCCGCGCCGGCGATGACGGTCTGGGCGGGCTCGTTGTAGTTGGCGGGCGAGACCGTGAGGCCGGTCTCGGCGGCCACCTCGGCGCAGACGGCCGTCACCCTGGCCGGGTCCAGGCCGAGCACGGCGCTCATGGCCCCCTGCCCGGCCGGCACCGCCTCCTGCATGAAGGTGCCGCGGGCGCGCACGGCGCGGGCCGCGTCGGCCACCGAGAGGGCCCCCGCCGCCACCAGCGCCGAGTACTCGCCCAGGGAGTGGCCGGCCACGAAGTCCGGCACGACGCCGCGGGCGGCCAGCACCGCGGCGGCCGCCGCCGAGACGGCCAGGATGGCGGGCTGCGTGTTGGCCGTGAGCCGGAGAGCCTCGTCCGGCCCCTGGAAGCAGAGGGCGGAGAGCGCCTCGCCGAGCGCCGCGTCGGCCTCGTCGAAGACCCGGCGGGCCTCGCCGAAGCGCCCGGCCAGCTCCAGGCCCATGCCGGCCTTCTGCGAGCCCTGGCCAGGGAAGATGAATGCGAGCTTGCTCATGACGTGGTCGGGGCCCCGGGGAGGATCACCAGCGGAGGATGGCGCCGCCCCAGGCCATGCCGCCGCCGATGGCCATCATCAGGATGACGTCGCCCGGCTTGAACCAGCCGGCCCGGTGGGCCTCGTCGAGCGTCATGGGCACGCTGGCCGCCGAGGTGTTGCCGTACTTCTCCAGGTTCATCCAGCACTTGGACTCCGGGATGCCGAGCCGGCTCAGCGTGGCGTCCAGGATCCGCTTGTTGGCCTGGTGGGCGATGACGTAGGTGATCCCCTCGGCGGTCAGCCCCTCGGCCGTCATCACCTCGCGGCAGACCTCCTCGAGGGAGCGGACGGCGACCTTGTAGACCTCCTGCCCCTTCATGAAGAGGTACTGGCGCCCCGCCGCCGCCATCTCCACCGTGATGGGGTCGCGCGACCCGCCGCCCGGCTGGAACAGCATGGGGACGAGCGAGCCGTCGGCGTGGAGCCGGATGGTGGAGAGCCCGCGGTTGGGGGCGTCGGTCGGCGCGAGCACCATGGCGCCGGCGCCGTCGCCGAAGAGGATGCAGGAGTTGCGGTCCTTCCAGTTGGTGATGCGCGACAGGGTGTCGACCCCGATGACGAGGGCGTTCTTGATGGCGCCGCTCGCCACGTAGCGATCCGCGACGGAGAGCGCGTGGAGCGAGCCGGCGCAGGCGGCCGAGACGTCGAAGGCGAAGGCCTTCTTGTTGCCGAGCTTCCCCTGGACGACGGCGGCGGTGCTGGGGAACGGGTAGTCCGGGGTGACGGTGCCGACGATGATGGCCTCGACGTCGGCGGCCGCCAGGCCGGCCTGGTCCAGGGCCCGCTGGGCCGCGATGAGGGCCATGTCGCTGCTGGCCTGCTCGGGGGCGGCGATGTGGCGCTCCCGGATGCCGGTGCGGGTCCGGATCCACTCGTCGTTGGTCTCGACGAGCTTCTCCAGGTCCGCGTTGGTGAGCACCTTCTCGGGGGCGTAGCTGCCGGTGCCGACGACGAGGGATCGCATGTGGTCTCCAGTGCCTCAGGGTGCGAGCAGCGCCTCGGCCGGTGCCACGGCCGCTGCGATCTCGTCGGTGAAGTGCGACCGGGCGGCGTCGCGGACGCGGCGGATGGCGTTCTCCATCGCCAGCGCGTCGGAGCGGCCGTGGGAGATGAAGCCCACGCCGTCCACGCCGAGCAGCGGCGCCCCGCCGATCTCGCGCCAGTCCATGCGGCGCTTCATCTCGGCGAAGGCCTTCCTGGCGAGGAGGCCGCCCAGCTTGCTCATGGTGCTGCTCAGGATGGCGCGCTTGAGGTGCTCGCCCACCACCCGGGCGGTCCCCTCCATGGTCTTGAGCGCCACGTTGCCGGTGAAGCCGTCGGTCACGATGACGTCGAACTCGCCGGTGAGGAGGTCGCGCCCCTCGCAGTAGCCGGCGAAGTCGAGCCTGGACCGCTTCAGCGCGGCGGCGGCGGCGCGGGTCAGGTCGGTGCCCTTGGACTCCTCCTCCCCGTTGGAGAGGATGGCCACCCTGGGCCGGCGCACCCCGAGGACGCGCCGCGCGTAGACGTCGCCCATGAGGGCGAACTGCACCAGGTGGACCGGCTTGCAGTCCACGTTGGCGCCCATGTCGAGGAGCAGCGGCTGCCCCTTCAGCCCGGGGATGACCGAGACGATGGCCGGCCGCTCCACGCCCGCGGGGCGCCCCAGCACGAAGATGGCGCCCGCCATGACCGCGCCCGAGTTCCCGGCCGAGACCATGCCGCAGGCCGCCCCGGCCTTGACCAGGTCGAAGCAGACGCGGATGGAGTTGTCCTTCTTCCGGCGCATCGCCTGGCCGGGGTGGTCGTGGAAGTCGATCACCTCGGAGGCGTGGTGCACCGAGATGGGCAGCGATCTCGCGGCGCGGTGCTTCTCGAGCTCGGCGCGCACCACGGCCTCGGGCCCCACCAGCGTGACGGCCAGGCCCTGGCGCGCTGCGTTAATCGCGCCCTGCACGATCGCGCCGGGGGCGTGGTCTCCCCCCATCGCATCGACGGCGACGGGCGCGACGTGCTCGGTCATCGAGGCTACGTCGCGTCCGTGACCTGGACACCCTTGTAGGTGCCGCAGGAGGGGCACACGCGGTGCGGGAGCACGGGCTCCTTGCACTTCGGGCACTTGATGACGTTGACACCCTTCAGCTTGAAGTTGGCCGCGCGACGACGGTCGCGCCGCATGCTGCTGGTACGCTTCTTGGGGACGCCCACGTGATGCTCCTTCGCTCTCGATGCTTCGAATGAACCGCTACTGCAGCTTCACCTTGGCGAGGCCGGCCCACCGCGGGTCCGGCACCTTGCGGTCACAGCCGCACTCGCGCTCGTTCAAGTTGGCCCCGCACACGCTGCACAGCCCCCTGCAGCCCTCCTGGCAGACCGGGTAGCCCGGCAGCGCCAGCAGCACCTGCTCGCGGAGGACGGGGTCGAGGTCGATCACCTTGCCGGTGTAGACGTCCTCCTCCGCGTCCTCGGGGCCGAAGCTCCCACCCACCGGGTGGTGCGACTTGTCCTCGGCCTCGCCGCCCTCGTCCTGGTACTCGTCCGCCGGCACCATCGTCAGCGTGAACTCCACCGGCACGTCCGACTCCACCGGCACCAGGCACCGGCTGCACTCGGCGCTGAGCTCGGCCCTGGCCGAGCCCTTCACCAGCACCCGCCGATCGACCTTGTCGAAGCGGAGGTCGACGTGCGCCGGACCGCGCGCCCGCCAGCCCGAGCGGTCGCCCTGGAGCATGGAGTCCAGGACCTCACGGGCCACGTCCCAGTGCCGGTCGAGGCCGGCTTCCTTGATTTCATCAATATTGACGCGCATTTGCGCTGATATTCCGGGACGTAAAGGGGGCTCATTATAGGGAGCGAACCCCGCAAGTCAAGGCGGGCCGATCCACCCGGCGTGACTCGCCGCGTCAACCGCGCCGGAAAGGCCTACGGCTTGACCAGCCCACGCGCCACGGCGAGGAGCGCCGCCTCGGCCTTGGTCGAGACGTCCATCTTCTCGTAGATGCGCTTCACGTAGGTCTGGACCGTCCCCTCGGCGATGCCCAGGGCCTGCGCCACGTCGGCGTAGGTGTGGCCGTGCACCAGGAGCTGCAGCACCTCCAGCTCGCGCTTGGAGAGGGCCGGGCCGGAGGAGGGCTTCTGGTCGGGGGCGTCGCCGCGCAGCTCGGAGAGCAGCACCTTGGCCGCGCGCGGGCTGATGGGCGCGGCCTCGCCGGAGAGGACGTCCTCCACGGCGCGGGCCAGGTCGGCGGCGTGGAAGGGCTTGAGGATGTAGCCGGCCGCGCCGGAGCGCATCGCGTTGAGCACGCGCGCCGGGATGTCCACCGCGGTGAGCGCGATGCACGCGGTCTTGGGGCAGTCGCGCCGGATGGTGGCGATGACGTCCTCGCCGCTCATCTTGGGCAGGCCGAGGTCCACCAGCGCCACGTCGGGTCGGGTCCGCAGCGCCAGCGCCACGCCGTCCTCGCCGGTGGCGGCGGTGCCGACCACCTCGAAGCCGTGCGACGTGAGCACCTGGGCGATGAGGCGGCTGACCGCCTCGTCGTCCTCGACCGCGATCGCGCGAATCGCCATTCGTCCACCCGCCTGCCAGGGAGCTGAGGCACGGCCCTGAGCCGGCCCCCTTCGTACCAGCCGTGCCGAGGACGGGCAACAACCCTGCTGCGACCCGTCCGGGCCGGGCGTCGCCTACTCCTCCCGCGCCCCCACCTCATCGTGCTCGCCGTAGCCCTGCAGGTCGAAGGCGATGGCCAGGAGGTAGAGGATGATCGAGAGCGTCCCGAAGAGCTGGCCGACGCTCATCGCCACCACGAGCAGGAAGGGGCCCGGGAAGACGATGGAGGCCACCATAAGGAGGAGGGAGGCCAGCGTGGTGATGGTCGAGATGAGGACCAGGCGGCGGATGGTGATCTTGGTGATGTGCGGGATCTTCATCGCCTACTCCTTCTTCTCGCCGGCGGGGGCGCGGCCGTTGCCGCCGTGGGCCAGGGCGCGCGGGTGGATCTTCTCGCCGGTGTGGCAGTCGACGCACTTCGCCTCGCCCTTGCGGATGTCCTCCAGCATGCCGGCGTGGTCCTCCACCCCCAGCCAGCGGGGCGCCTCGGTGGAGTGGCACCGCGTGCACATGGCGTTCTTGAACGGCTTGTACATGTGGATGGGCGGGCCGCCCTCGCCGTACGGGCCGGTGTTGGCGTACTCGGTCACGTACATGACCAGGTGGCGCATGCCGTTCAGCTTGGTCGTGACGGCGCCGAACATCTGGTAGTCGGCGTGGCAGGTGTAGCAGGACTCCTCGCCGAAGGCCGCGTTGCGGCTGTGGATGGCCGCCAGGCTCGTCGAGGCCGGGTCGGCCGCGTCCTCCACGTACGGGCGCATGACGTGGCAGGAGCCGCAGAACTGCCGCTTCATGGTGAACTCGAAGCCGGAGATGTTGCCGGTCAAGGCCACGGCGAAGGGCATGACCCCGAGGCCGAAGAGCAGGACGATCTTGGTGGACCGGCCGAGCGCCGGGCGCGCGATGAGGTACCAGACCAGGATGGCGATGGCGATGACGGCGGCGACGAGCGCCGTCAGGCGGAGGACGTCTTCTGTGGAGTGGAGTTCGGGCACGGTGCGGCGTTCTGTACCATGTGGGTGTAAGGGGCTTCAACCCTCGCGAGCCGTCCCGCGCACTTTCTTGCGCACCGTACGTGAAAGTTTTGCGGGACGCGGACCGGGGGTTCGGGCGGCGGCCGCCCAGGCCGGCGCGCGGAGGTGCGGCCGGCGGCGCGTCAGACCCGCGAACCGCCTTGCCATTCGGGCGGGGATGCCCTAGATACGCACCCTTCAAGCGCGGTTAGCTCAGCTGGATAGAGCGTCGGCCTCCGGAGCCGAAGGCCACAGGTTCGAATCCTGTACCGCGCGCCACTCTTCCCCGAGGCCTCACCCGCGCTTGCGCCGGTGGGGCCTCGTCGTTGGTGGTCGCCGCTCCGCCCGCTGCGTCCAGAACGCGTCCAAGCTCCGCCGCCGCCCCGGCCTCGAGCTGGGCCACGGCGTCCTTCACGTCCTCGTCCTCGACGATGTTGTAGCGGTCGAAGACGGTGCGGGTCCGGTGCCCGCTCATCCGCATCACCACCGACTCGGGGACCTTCCGGCGCCGCGCGTTGGTGCAGAACGACCGGCGCGTGTCGTGGAACCAGACCCCCTCGGCCAGGCCGGCCGACTTGCAGGCCCGCCGCCACATCCGTCGCACATTCACCCACGGGCAGCTGGTGTTCGGGTTGACGAAGACGAACTCGCTGCGGACGTGCCGGGGCAGCGTCCGGAGCGCACCCATGGTGCGGCGCGTCAGGTAGACGTTCCGCGGCTTGTCGGTCCTGGTGTCCTCGGCGCCGAGCCGAAGGCACCCTTCCCTCAGGTCCACCTGGTCCCAGCGTAGCGTGAGGATCTCGGTCCGGCGCATCCCCGCGTCGTAGGCGATGAGGATGATCGGGCGGAGGAGCTCTTCGGCCTTCTCGAACAGCCGCGCCGCCTGCTCCTCGGAGATGAGGGTGCGGCGGACGTTGGGCTTCCTGAGCAGCGGCACGCCGGCCAGCGGGTTGCTCGGAACCTTCCCGCACTTCCGCGCGTACTCGACGAAGGGCTTCAGCAGGCCGACCTCGTGGTCGAGGGTCTGCCAGCTCGGAGGCGCCTTGCGCCGCGTCGGCTCGCCGAGGCGGGCCGTGCGGTAGTCGTCGATCCTGGCCTGGTTGAGGTCCATCACCTGTTCGCGCCCGAGGTGCCGATTCAAGAAGACCGCGCGTCCCACGTCGGATTGCCAGCTGTCGTTGTCTCGCCGGGTGACCGGCTCGCAGAGCGCCCACGCCTCCGCCGCGGTGAGCTTCGGCGGGCGCGCCATCTCCAGCCATGAGGAGCTGCTCCAGCATCTCGATGAGGGCCGCGTACTCGTGCGGGCTGAACTCGCCGCGCACGATGCGGGCCGTGTCGATCTGGAGGAGGCCGCCCTTCAGCGCGCGCCAGGGCGTCCCGTTGGGCTGCGAGGTCTCCGTCGGCTCGAGAGCAGGGAGCGGGATGCCCATCGCCGCGGCGGCTTCGCCAGCCGGTGGCCGGCCGAGGCCCGCGGTGGACCCCTGTGGACTCACGGCGGCCTGTGATTCCTCCCGTGGCCCGCCGTGGACTACCTGCTTCGCGTGCGCCTCCAGCCGGCGGATGGTCCAGGGCTCGTTCACCACCCGGTCGAGGAGCTCGTCCACCTCGGCCACTGCTCGCTTCCGGGCGTTCGGCCCGGGTCTGTGGACCAGCTTGTTGTGGACGCGGACCAGCCCCAGGGCGGCGCGGCCGTCGATGAGGCCGTGGACGATGGCGTCCTTCACTGGCTGCGGCGCGCCGTGGAGTTGCAGGAGGCGCCGTGCCTGCTGGTAGCTGCGGCCCATGAGCGCGCCGGCGTCTCCTGCGTCCATCCCGAACGCGTCCATGAGCTGGACCAGGACCTCGGCCTCCTCGACGGCGTTCAAGTTCTCGCGCTGGAGGTTCTCCTCGGCCTGGGCGAGGAGCCGATCCCTCGGCTCCCTGAGCCGCTCGTCGACGAGGCAGGGGATCTCGTGCAGGCCGGCCAACTGCGCGGCCCGCCACCGCCGCTCACCGGCGACGATGACGTAGTGGCCCGGAGTGGACTCGTGAGGCCTCACGATGACTGGCTCGCGGACCCCGGACCGCTTGAGACTGTCGGCCAGCGCCTGGAGGCGGGCGGCGTCGAAGTGCTGGCGGACCTGGCCATCGGCAGCTGGGCTGACGTGGTCGAGCGGGAGGGTGAGCAGCTGGGGCATCGCGGCACCGCCGGCCGCGGGGCGTCAGCCGCGAGCCGTCATGCGGTACGTAATACCGCCGCCATGCGACAGGCTATACCCAGGCGGTGGCTACAGGTCCTCGGGCGTGAGGCCTGACCGCTTCGCGATCCGGGCCAACATCTTGGGCCCCAGCTCTTCCCCTTCGTGGAAGGCCCAGACCAGGTCAGGCCAGCCGGTGCGCTCCAGTGTGGCGTGAGACCCGCGCTGGCGCTTCACCGACCACCCAATTCGAAGCAGCGCCGCAAGAACCCGCGAGGCGCGGGTCGACGGCCACTGGCTCACGCCGCAACCGGCGCGAAGGTGATCGAGAGCGAGGCCTCAGCCTCGCCCGTCTCGATCCGATCGGCCAGGACGCGCAGGGCCAGGGCCTCGGCTGCGGCGATGGCGGCTCGCTCGGTCGCGCCGTAGGCGAGGACCCCCGGAAGGTCGGGGACCTCGGCGATCCAGCGCCCGTCGTCCTCCTGCTCCAACTCGATGGCGAAGCTGAGTGCCATGGCCATGAACCTACTGGCGCAGAATGCCCGGTGCAAGGGACCTGCCCTCTAGGTGTCACCCTTGAGCCCTTCCAGCAGCCGCTTCCGGTAACGCTGGAGCGCTTTGCGTCCGTTGACGGTGATTCGGTAGCTGGTGACCGGGATGCGGTCCCGGAACTCCTTGTTCACGGAGAGGTAGCCAGCCGCCTCCAACTTGGCGACGTGCGACGACAGGTTCCCCTTGGTCAAGCCGATGGCCGTCTCCAGGAACTTGAACTCCACCTCCTCGGCGCCCGAAAGGATGGTGAGGATCGCGAGGCGTGCCGGCTCATGGACCACCCGGTCCAGCTCGAGGAGCCCGTGGACGGCAGGCTGCTTCGGTTCGCTCACCCGACCTCCCGGAGGGCGAGGAGGCGGCGCTCCAGGCGCCGGAAGCGAGTGTGCTGGTACACGCCCATCGCAACGCCGACCAGACCGACCGCGCCGGTGAGCAGCGCAATGTCGCCTGGGAGGAGGCGGCCCACCCCCGACATCATCGCCGCGTAGAGCATGCCCCCCGGCGCCATGGTGTCGCGATACCCGCGGCCGACACGCCACGCGAGAAGCGCCGTCGCAACGAGACTTGCCACCGCGAGAGCGTTGCTAACGCCAATCGAGAGCGGTGCGGCCTCGAACCAGGTCGAGCCCCTGGCGACGAGAGCCGCGCCAGGGAAACCGCCCAAGAGCAAGAGGCTCAGGAGCCCGTTCACCCGAGGAGTTCCACTTGGCCAGACGCTCCCCCGCACCTCCTCGACCGGGATGACGCTGCCGCGTCTCTGGTACCAGCGGCGGGCAACGGCGACCATGACGAACCAAAGCGGCCCTCCCAGCACGAGGAGGAGTCGGCCCCAACCAGGCGAGGCAAGATGGACAAGGGCCGCCAAGGTGACCCAGGCTGCCACAGCGCTGAGCCCCCAGCCGAATCGGGTTCGACCGTACTGACCGTATAGTCGGGTGATGTCCTCGAGCTCTTGGAGTTGCTGCGGTCCGAAAGGCGCTGACGGTTCGGGCATCGTGGTCTCCGCAGGTTGGCCATCCATCCGTCGGCCTCCTGCCGGCGAGTCTGCATTGCAGACCGGTCTGCGTCAAGACCTACTCGACGCAGGCGCCGCGCCGCGCTGACGGCTCCACGCCACGGCCTTCGGCTCAAACAGCCCAGCACCTGGGACGCGCCGTCGAAATGGACGCGTCCAGAACGCGTCCAAAATCACGTGGAAAGGGGTGTCCTCGCGTCGACTCACGAGGACACCCCGCCTGCGAAACTCCGCGAAACCAATCTGAGATCCCTGCAACGACGCCCGTCTGCCTGTGAGTGAACCTCGCCTCCGGAGCCGAAGGCCACAGGTTCGAATCCTGTACCGCGCGCCACTTCAGAGGCCGGGACTTCCGAAGATTTCTTCGAGGGGTCCCGGCCTTTTCTTTGCCCCACCGTGGACGACGGCAGTGGGCAGCTCGGCGTCCTGTGCTGCTCCCCATTCCTCTGCGGGCAGTTCGTTCGGGCGCGAGAGGCATTCCGACTACCGGGACAGGGGCTCCAGGGGCTCCGTTGACGCACCTGCCTGGCGCTTTGCGACCTTGCTGCCGACGGACATCTCGACGGTGTCATCGCTCGCGCGGATGAAGCGAAACGTCTGCGGCCATTGCTGGTCGGTCGTGAAGAAGTCGGTCGGCGTTTCGGGAAGAAGTTCAAACTTCTCTCCGCCCATGTATGAGGCGAACAGCCTTCCGTCACCACAGGTGACGGCGATCTCCTTCTTGGATGGAAAGACATAGCGGCCGGAATACCCCTGGAGGGTGTCCGGTGCGACGTGGATGACCTTGCGCTGCCTGTAGTCGGCCCAGCGGTATTCGGCGGAGATGCTGCGCATGATCTCCTCTATCAGGGGCCAGCCATTGTCGCCGTTGGTCATGACCACGACGCCCGCGCCGCCATCCAGATAGCCGAACAGATTGCAGTTGAAGCCTGCGTTGCCGCCGCTGTGCGAGAACGACTTGCGGCCGGACTTGTCTTCAAGGCCGATGCCCAGGCCGTAGTCGTAATGCAGCTTGGTGAGCATCGCGAGCTGGGTGGCGGGCTTCAGGAGCTGGCCACCGCGCTGGAGTTCGAGCACGACGCGCGCCAGATCAGAAGGCGTGGTCCACAGACCGGCCGGAGCCATCTCGGGATAGATGTGCCAGCGCGTCTTGAGCAAGGCGCCGTCGCCGTCGTGACCGGCGGCGGCATTGGCTTCGAGGCTTGCAGGTAACGGTTGCTGGAAGGTGCTGTGCACCATGCCAAGTGGCGCGAGGACCTGCTCTCGAACGAGCTCGGAGAAGGACCGTCTGGTGACGTCGGTGACGAGTTGCTGAACCACGACGTAGCCGCCGCCGGAGTAGCTCCAGTTCGTGCCGGGAACAGCTTCGACGCGGATGGGCTTGGAGTTGGCTGGCTTCCTTCCGTCCAGGATATCGAGAAGCGACGGCACCGGCCCGTCCGCGGCATAGCCGTCGAAGCCGGAAACCGTCAGGCCCGCGCTGTGGTTGAGCAGGCGGCGCAGGGTCACCTTCTGGGCCCTGGTGAATTCGTTCTCCGGCACCTTCCAGGAACGGAGTCTGAGGTTCACGTCCTCGTCGAGCGACAACTTGCCTTCATCGACGAGCCGCAAGGCCATCAGGGCGGTCACCGGCTTGCTGATGGATGCCGCCTGAAAGAGCGTCTCGGTATCCACGGGCTTCCCGCTCATGGAGACGACGCCGTAGCCGCGCGCCCACTCCAACTCGCCGCCGGAGATCACGGCGATGCTGACGCCAGGCACCCTGTAGTGCTTCATGCGTTCTAGGATGTTCCACCTCGGCTGGGGTTGACCGTCGATGATCGCGAGGGGGCGCAGGCCCTGCTCGACGCGAAGGATGGGGGCCGCGGTATCGCGCGCGTGCGCCGGCGCGGCCGCAGCCGCGCCGATCAGGAGCACCAGCATCGATCGCAAGCGCTGACGCATCGTCATTCCGTCCTCCCCGGTCGCTGTCTTCGAGCGGCTTGTGGCCGGCTCAAGAAGTCATGGGTGTCAGGCACCCAGCACCACCGTTCGGATCCGATCATGAGTCTTGCGATGACTCGGGTCTACAGGTTTGGCGCCGGGTCAGCCAGGGCAGTCGATGTCGTGGTCGCCCTCGAGCCGGAGCAACCCGCGAGCCGCCCATTGCCCGGGTGGGGCGGAGGGTTGCGCGCGGAGGGTGGGCCGGGCAGTGGTAGACGCGCAGGGACCACCCGCCAAGAGGACCGCCCCATGGCCCGGTACGTCGATGGCTTCGTCATCCCGATCCAGAAGAGGAAGCTGAAGGCCTTCCTGAAGCAGGCCAGGCTGGGCGCCGCGGTCTGGAAGGAGTACGGCGCGCTCGCCTACATGGAGTGCCTCGGCGACGACCTGAAGGTCCCCTTCGGCCTCGGCTTCCCCAAGCTGGCCAGGCTCAAGGCCGGGGAGACGGTGGTCTTCTCCTTCATCGTCTACCGGTCGAAGGCCCACCGCGACAAGGTGAACGCGGCGGTCATGAAGGACCCGCGCATGAACGACCCCGAGATGATGAAGAACCCGCCCTTCGACATGAGGCGGTTCGCCATGGGGGGCTTCTCGGAGCTGGTCGGGTGGTGAGGCGGGGCGGCCTGGCGCCTCGCCCCGTGCGCGGAGGGCCGCCGAGCCCAATCCGCCGACGTCGCTGGCACACCCCGGGGCGCAGGAGCGCCGGCGGCTCAGTCGAGATCGAGCTGGTACCCGAAGGTGATGCCGCCGGAGAACTGCGACTGCTGCGGGTGGAAGAGGTAGGCGAGCGCCACCTCGTACTGCCGGCCCGCGCCGAACGCCACGCCGATCGAGAACGGCCAGTGGTAGGTCGAGCCCGCCTTGTCCACGTCGACGAGCGTCCCGCTGCGGGTCGTGAAGTGGCCCAGGGAGAGCCCCACCCCCAGCTCGATGAACGGCGCGACCCAGGGGATGGGCGCCAGGAGGCGCGCCTTGGCGCCCCCGAAGACGTAGCGCGCCGACACGTCGCACGGCTGCGCGCCGCAGTCGTTGGCCGCCCTCGTGAGCAGGAGCCCGCCGTAGAGGCGCGGCGAGAACCAGGAGGAGGGGCGCAGGACGTACTCGGCGCTGGCGTAGAGGCCCTCGCCCGTGCCGTTGACCGGGACGCCGCCCTGGTCGCTCGCGGCCACCATGCCGAGCCCGGCGGAGAGCTCGAGCGCGCGGGTCCCGGGGAGGCGCGCCGGCGGCCCGTCGGCGAGGGTGAGGCCAGGGGCGGCCAGCAGGAGGGAGAGGGCGGCGAGGCGGAGGGCGTTCATGGGGCGGGGGAGTCTGCGACGGTGCCCGGGGAGAGGCAACCGCCCGGCCTGGCGTCACCGAGATCGGCCGCGGCGATCGCTCCGCCGCCCGACGTGGTCACCGTCGTGGGCCATCCGCCGGACGACGACGTGGCCACCGAGGCACCGACGGTGACGGAGGCTGGTGCCGACGTGAGTGGCGTCGAGGACACGGGAAGGACGCCGCCCTCGCCGGAGGTCTGACCGGGGTTCAGAGACTGGCGCCGTCGAACTTGTGCACCGGCAGCGCGGTGGCGTCGAGGCCCTCCAGGCAGCGCAGGTTCACCGCCACGGTGGCCTTCCCCTCGGGAGAGGTCCCCCGGGAGAAGGGGCGGACGCCGCAGGTCCTGCAGAAGGTGTGGTGGAGCTGCCGCTTGCCGAACTGGTAGTCGGTGAGCGACCCCTCCCCCGTCTCCAGGTGGAAGGCCTCGGCGCCCACGAAGGCCAGGAGCCAGCCGGAACGACCGCAGATGGAGCAGTTGCAGGCGTAGGCCTGCTCGGGCGCGGCCATGGTGACCGAGAAGCGGACGGCGCCGCAGTGGCAGCCGCCCCGGTAGGTGGTGTCGGGCATCCTGGAAGCTAGGCCGCCGGACCGGCCGTGGCCAGCCCCCCTGGCGGGCAGGATCGCGGCGCGCAACCCCGAGAAAGAGCACCGCTCGCGGGGCCCGAGGCCCACGAGGGCCCGCCGGCCGCGGGCCTGCCGACTAGGATCGGCACATGAAGAAGCCCAGCGGGATCCAGGGCCAGCCCGCGTCGGAGCTCATCTCGAAGCGGATCGCCGAACTCGGCGACTGGCGCGGGGAGACGCTCGCCAGGATGCGCCGGCTCATCAAGGAGGCCGACCCGGACGTCGTCGAGGCGTGGAAGTGGATGGGCACCCCGACCTGGACGCACGACGGCATCATCTGCACCGGTGAGACCTACAAGGAGGTCGTGAAGCTGACCTTCATGAAGGGCGCGGCCCTCGAGGATCCCGCCCACCTCTTCAACTCGAGCCTCGATGGGAACGTGCGCCGCGCCATCGACCTCCACGAGGGAGAGGCCGTCGAGGAGCTGGCCTTCAAGGCGCTGGTGCGCCGGGCGGTCGCCCTCAACGGCGCAGGCGGATCGAGGCCCAGGAGGAAGCCGGGGGCCTGAGGGGCCCGGCGATCAACCGGTTGCCGCCACCGGCCTTTCGTGGCCTGCTGCCGGCCGGCGCCATGCTCCAGTTCTTCCTCACGAGCTCCCCCACCTTCGCCGTCGTGGCGCTCGGCTTCGCGGCCGCGCGGCTGCGGCTGGTGACGCCCCAGGGGTTCGCGGCCTTCGCCGCCTACGCGTTCAACCTGGCGCTGCCGGCGCTCCTGGTGGCGATGCTCTCGCGCCAGCCGCTCGGCCGGGCCTTCGAGCCGCGCTTCTTCGCGGCGGTCCTCGGCGCCGGGCTGGCGGTCTTCCTCGCGACGGCGCTGCTGGCCGCCACGCTCGGCCGGCGCGGCCTGGCCGAGGCCGGCGCGTACGCCCAGGCGGCCACCGGCGGGAACCAGGCCTTCCTCGGCGTGCCGCTCATGCTGGCGGTGATGGGGGAGCGCGCCACCGGCCCCATCGCCATGGTGATCCTGGCGGAGGTCGGCCTCCTCATGCCGGCCGGCCTGGCCTCCATGGGGCTGGGGCGGCCCCGGGCCGGCGGCGCCGCCGGGCTGGCGGGCGTGCTGGCGCGCTCGACGCTGCTCAACCCCATCGTCCTCGGCGTGGCGGCCGGCGCGGCGCTCGGCCTCCTCGGCGCCACCCTGTCCGCGCCCCTGGAGCGGCTCCTCACCTTCCTGGGCGGCTCGGCGGGGCCGGTGGCCCTCTTCGCCCTGGGCGGCTCGCTGGCGGGCCAGCGGCTCGGCGAGGGCTGGCGGCCGGTGGCCGCCCTGGTGGCCGCCAAGCTCGTCGCCTACCCGGCGCTGGCCTGGGCGCTCCTGCGCGCCGCCGGGCTCGGCCCGGACTGGGTGGCGGCCGGCACGCTGCTCGCCGCGCTGCCCACCGCCGCCTACGCGTTCGTCTTCGCCCAGCGCTTCGAGGCGGCGCCGGAGCGGGTCTCGGCCGTCATCCTCCTCTCGACCCTGGCCGGCGCGGTCACCTTCCCGCTGGCGGCCTGGCTCGTCCTCCGGTGAGCGAGGGAGGCCGGGGCGGGCGCGACGGCGGCCCGCTTTGGCCTTAACCCGGCGTGGCCTCTTGCCTCGCCCCTCTTCGCGCTGGTCAGATGAAGGCTCGGTCGGCCGCCGTCCACTCGCCGCCGCTGGAGGCCACCTTGCCCGACCGCCTGCAGGAGCTGGAAGCGCAGGTCGAGGCGCTGACCCGCGAGCTCACCGCGCTGGGGGAGCGCGTCACGGCGGTCGAGGCCCGCGGCGCCGGGGTGGCCCCCGCGAGGCGACCGGGCGCACGCCGCGCGGCGCCCGCGGAG
>JAJYAW010000259.1 GCA_021779335.1 Myxococcales bacterium
CGGCCTCCTGGGATAGCGCCCCTCCCGCTCGCGCTCCGCGGCCACGTCGGGGGGGGCGCCGCGGGCCATGTCGGCCAGGCCGTAGGGGCCGAGCTGCCGGACCGGCGGCGGCTCCGCCAGCAGCGCGCGCGCGGCCAGGAGCTCGTCCCAGCTCAGGGACTGCAGCGCCGCCCGGACCTCCTCCGGCGCCGCCTGCCGACCGGCCTCGGCGCACCAGCGCACCACCTTCTCCACCGTCTCGAGGTCCAGGTCCGCCATGGGGGCGCAACGTGCGACGGCGCCCCCGTCGAGTCAAGCGCCGGCGAACCGGAGGCGCGGCGCAGCGGGCGTCGCGGGCCGGCGGTTCGACCCGGTTGCCGGTCGGCGGTTCGCGTGGTTCACTCGGGTCATGTCGAACGAGCCGCGTCCGCGCGTCGCCATCTCCGGCTCCATCCGCGCCCTCCGCTGGGTCATCCTGGCGCTCCTCTTCGCCGCCGTGGCCGCCTCGCTGTTCGGGCTCCCCCACGCCGCCCAGGGCGGCTGGCCCACCGCCGTCCGCCTGGTGCCGGTGGTGCTGCTGGTCCTCTTCGTGGGCGGGTATGCCGCCTACCGCGTCGCGCTGGTGCGGGCCGGCCGCTACCCCGCGGGGAAGGCGCTGGTCCGCGTCGGCCTCATGGTGCTCCTGCTCGGCGTCATCGCCTCCATCTCGCTGGAGCGGACGCCCGGCCCGACGGCGGCGACCGGGGTCGATCTGACCCCGCTGCTCGACGCGCCGGATCCCGCGGTGCGCGCCCTGGCGGCCGAGGTGGTGCGCAGCCGGCCGCCGCAGGAGGCGCAGCGGCACGCGGCGCGGTTGCTGGCGCTGCTCGACGATCCCTCGCCCGAGGTGCGGCGCGAGGCGCGGGCCTCGCTCGGCGTGCTGACCGGGTCCGACGCGGGCGACGGGCCGAACGCCGCGGAGCGCTGGCGGGAGCTCTGCCGGGCGCGCGGCCTCCTGCCGCCCCGCTGAGGCCGTTCGGCGCGGCGAGCTCCTGTTCCGAAGTTCGGGTTGCCGCGGCGCGCCTTCGATGATAATGAGAACCGTTATCAATATGAGCCTCCAGCGAACCAGGTCGAGGGACGAGGCGGCCGCGCCGCCGCAGGGTGGGGCGGCCGCCTTCCGGGCGGCGCTGGGCGCCCACCTGGAGCGGCGCGGCCTGAAGCACTCACGGCAACGCGAGCTCGTGGCGGAGGTCTTCTTCGCCGCCGGCGGCCACGTGGCCGTCGACCCACTCGTCCAGCGGGTCCGCGCCGCCGATCCGCGGGTCAGCGTGGCCACCGTCTACCGGACGATGAAGCTGCTGGCCGAGTGCGGCCTGGCCGTGCCGCGGCAGTTCGACGGCGGCCAGACCCGCTACGAGCCGGCTGGCCTCCGCGCCCACCACGACCACCTCATCTGCACGGCGTGCGGCGAGATCGTGGAGTTCGCCAACGAGCGGATCGAGGCGCTGCAGGCCCGGGTGGCGCGGAGCCACGGGTTCGAGGTGGAGACCCACAAGCTCGAGCTCTATGGCCGCTGCGCCCGCTGCCGCCGCCCCGCCCGCGGCGCCGGGGTCCGGCCATGACCCCGCCGGCCACGGCGCGGCAGCAGGCCGAAGCCCTGGAGGCCAAGGAGATCTCCGGACAGGAGCGCTCGGTCATCCTGGTGGGCAACCCCAACGTCGGCAAGAGCGTCCTCTTCGGCGCGCTGACCGGTCGCTACGTCACGGTCTCGAACTACCCCGGCACCACCGTGGAGGTGACCCGCGGCAGCGCCACGCTGGACGGCCAGCCCTGGCACGTCATGGACACGCCCGGGACCAACAACCTGCTGCCCATGTCGGAGGACGAGCAGGTCACGCGGGACATCCTGCTGGTGGAGCCCGGGTACGTCTGCCTGCAGGTGTGCGACGCCAAGAACCTGCGCCGCGGCCTGCTCCTCACCGCACAGCTCGCCGAGGCCGGGGTCCCGTTCCTGCTGGCGCTCAACATGGCCGACGAGGCCAAGAGCCGCGGCATGTCCATCGACCACGAGCGGCTGGCGCGCACGCTCGGCATCGACGTGGTCCCCACCGTGGCGGTGGCCCGGCAGGGGCTGGCCGCGCTGCAGGCCCGCCTGGCGTCGGCGCGCCCCTCCACCTTCCTGCCGCGCTACGACCCGGTCATCGAGGAGGCGCTGGCCGAGGTGGCGCCGCTCGTCCCCCCGGGCGGCCTGGGGGCGCGCGCCGTCGCGCTGATGGCGCTGGTGGGGGACGACTCGCTGCGCCAGTACCTGGTGGCGCGCATGACGCCGGCCGCGCTGGAGCGGCTCGACGAGGTGCGCCGCCGGCTGGCCTCCCGCTACCCGGAGTCGCTGCGCTTCGTGGTGGCGCGGCAGCGGCTGGTGGCGGTCGACCGGCTCCACGACGCGGTCATGACCACCGGGGATCGCTCGGTGGGCAGCGGCCTGGCGCGCCGGCTCGGCGCCTGGTCGACACACCCGGTCTACGGCATTCCCATCCTGCTGGCGGTCCTCTTCGCCGCGTACTGGTTCGTGGGCGTGCTCGGCGCCGGCAAGGCGGTCGACTTCCTGGAGCGCGCCGTCTTCCACGACCACCTGGTCCCCTGGACGGACGCGGCCCTCCGGGCCGTCATCCCGGCCGGGGCGGTGCGGGAGTTCCTCATCGGGCCGGCCGGCGTCCCGTGGAAGGACCACGGCGGCTTCATCGTGGGGCGGTACGGTCTCGTGTCGATGGGGCTCTCCTACGCGGTGGCCATCGTCCTGCCCATCGTGACCACCTTCTTCATCGCCTTCTCCATCCTGGAGGATTCCGGCTACCTGCCGCGCCTGGCGGTCATGGTGAACCAGATCTTCAAGCGCATGGGGCTCAACGGCAAGGCGGTGCTCCCCATGGTGCTCGGCCTGGGCTGCGACACCATGGCCACCATGACCGCGCGCATCATGGAGACGCGCAAGGAGCGGGTCATCGTGACGCTCCTGCTGGCGTTGGCGGTTCCCTGCAGCGCCCAGCTCGCCGTCATCCTCGCCATGACGGCGGGGCTGCCCATGGCGGCGCTCCTCTGGTTCGGGGGCACGCTGCTGGCGGTCATCTTCCTGGTGGGGTGGCTGGCGGCCAAGGTCATCCCCGGGCGCGGCTCCGACTTCATGCTCGAGCTGCCGCCGCTGCGGGTGCCGCAGGCCTCCAACATCGCGGTCAAGACGCTGGCCCGCATCGAGTGGTACCTGCGGGAGGCCATGCCGCTCTTCCTGCTCGGCACGCTGCTGCTGTGGGGGCTGGATCACTTCCACCTGCTGGCCGCGCTGGAGCGCGGCATGGAGCCGGTCATGTCCGGCGTGCTCGGGCTTCCCAAGGAGGCGGCCGGGGCCTTCATCCTGGGGTTCCTGCGGCGCGACTACGCCGCGGCCGGGCTCTTCGCCCACTACCAGCCGTTCATCGCCGCCGGCACCATGACCCGCGCCATGCAGATCCAGGTGGTGGTGGCGCTGGTCACCATCACGCTCTTCATCCCGTGCATCGCCAACTTCTTCATGATCCTGAAGGAGCGCGGCTGGAGGACGGGCCTGGGGATGATGGCCTTCATCATGCCCTTCGCCTTCGGCACCGGGGCGCTGGTGGGGCGGCTGATGGGGTGGCTGTACTGATGGCCCCCGAGAGCGAGCAGGCGGCGGCCGCGCCCGCCCTGGAGCGCTGCCCGCTCTGCGGCGCCGCCTTCGACGCCTCGGGGCAGGGGTGTCGACCGAGCTGCCCCATGGCCAAGGGCTGCCACGTGGTGTGCTGCCCCGCCTGCGGCTACAGCTTCCCGCAGGAGAGCGCCGGCCTGGCCGGCCGGCTCAAGCAGTTCTTCCAGAAGCGCCAAGGCGCCGGGAGGGGACCCTGAACACCATCGAGCCGCGACGGATCGAGGAGCTGCTGGAGGCGGTCCTCACCGAGCGGGAGCAGGGACGCGACGAGGCCGCCTCGGTCCTGGCGCACGCCGGCGCCGAGCACGCGCCGGGTGCCGACGAGGCCGACCTGCGGGCGCTGGCCGGGGCCGGCCTGCTGCGGCTGGAGGAGGGCCGGGTGCTCCTCACCGAGGCCGGGGAGGGGAGGGCGCGCGGCGTGGTGCGGCGCCACCGGCTGACCGAGCGGCTGTTCAAGGACCTGATGGCGGTCTCCGACTCGACCATGGAGGCGCAGGCCTGCGAGCTCGAGCACATCCTCTCGCCGGAGGCCACCGACTCGGTCTGCACGCTGCTTGGCCACCCGCCCACCTGCCCGCACGGACGCCCCATCCCGCCGGGCCCCTGCTGCGGCACGGCGCAGCAACAGGTCCGCGCCCTGGTGACCGGCCTGCGCCACTTCCCGCTCGGCGCCACCGGGAGAATCGTCTTCATCGCACCCAAGTTCCACGACCGGATGGACCGGCTGGCCGCGCTGGGCGTCATCCCGGGCAGCGAGCTTCGGCTGCACCAGCGCTCGCCGTCCTACGTCATCGA
Source organism: Myxococcales bacterium (assembly GCA_021779335.1). Lineage (GTDB taxonomy): Bacteria > Myxococcota > Myxococcia > Myxococcales > Anaeromyxobacteraceae > JADKCZ01. The sequence continues at coordinate 4,475 of JAJYAW010000259.1, forward strand.
GGTCGGGGAGACCACCATCGCGCTGGACGGCGAGATCGCGGGAGAGATCTTCGTGAAGCCGGTCCTGACCCCGACCGGGAGTTCCGGCGTTCGTCCCTAGGTCCGGGGGGCGGACCATGAGCGGCGTGTGAGCGGCGTGACCCCGACCGGGAGTTCCGGGGTTCGTCCCTAGGTCCGGGGGGCGGACGGTGAGCACTGGGGAATCCCCTGAGATGACGGGGGCAGGGGTCGGCACGGTCCCTGCGAAGACGTCAGGGCATGACGGCGCCGCGGCAGGTCCTCGAGAACACCACCTACCTCGTGACGCGGCGGTGCACGCAGCGGATGTTCCTGCTGCGGCCGGCCAGGGTGGTCAACGAGGTCTTCCTCTACGTCCTCGCGCTGGCCGCCAAGCGGTACGGGGTGAAGGTGCACGCCTACTGCGTCCTCTCGAACCATT
>JAJYAW010000260.1 GCA_021779335.1 Myxococcales bacterium
GTGCCGCTGACCATCGAGCTCAAGGCGCCGCCGACGCCCGCCGAGGCGGCGGGCCAGGCTGTCCAGCCCCGGGCCCCCGAGCCGGCCGTGGCGCCTGCGGTCCCGCCGGCCGGTCCGAAGGCCCTCGTCGGCCAGGCCCGCGCGCTCCGGGAGAAGGGCGAGACCGCCCGCGCCCTCGACCTCTTCGGCCAGGTGCTGACCGCCGAGCCGGACAACGTCGAGGCCCTGACCGGGCGAGGTCTGTGCTATTTCGAACTCGGCCAGTACGCACCCGCCGAGGCGAGCTTCCAGCGGGCGCTGCGGTTAGATCAGGACAACGCGGAAGCGACCATGGGCCTCGCCGAGACCTACCGCCAGCAGGGCAAGAAGTCCGAGGCCCTGGCCCAGTTCGAGCGGTACCTCGCCGCCCACCCCGACGGCGAAGAGGCGGCGGTCGCGCGCTACGCCATCAGCCAGCTCAAGGAGTGAACATGTCGCAGACCCCAGGCAAGCCGTCGAACACCGAGGACGAGTACTTCGTCCGGGAGGACGCCGAGAAGAAGCGCAAGATCGCGCTCGGCGTGAAGAAGGAGACCCAGGCCGCCGAGCTCTTGCGGCTCAAGGAGCTCCACTTCATGCGCTGCCCCAAGTGCGGCCTCCAGCTCCAGGAGGTGAAGTACCAGGGGCTCGACGTGGACGTCTGCTTCGCCTGCGGCGGCGTCTTCCTCGACAAGGGCGAGCTCGAGTCCCTCACCCGCCACGAGAAGCACGGCGTCATGAGCGCCATCCTCAACTGGTTCAAGCCGGAGCTCGGCGCGCCGTAGGCGTCCCGCCCCGATGGCCCTGTCGCTCGACGAGGTCCGGCGCGTGGCGCGCCTGGCCCACCTCCGCCTCTCCCCGGAGGAGGAGGTGGCCCTGGCCGGCCAGCTCTCCGCCATCCTGGACCACGTGGCCCAGCTCGGCGAGCTCGACGTGAGCCAGGTCGAGCCCATGACCCACGCCCTGGCGGCGGGCGACGCGGCGCCGCTGCGGCCCGACGAGCCGTGGCCCTGCCTCACGCCGGAGCAGGCGCTCGCCAACGCGCCGGCCCGCCAGGGGACCTGCTTCAAGGTGCCGAGGATCATCGAGTGACCGCGCCCGCGCCCTCGCCCCTCCTGCGCCTGTCGCTGCGCGCCGCCAGCGAGGGGCTGGCGGCCGGTCGCCACTCGGCCCGCGACCTCACCGAGGCCTGCCTGGCGCGCATCGAGGCCACCGACGGCCGGGTGGGCGCCTTCCTCCACGTGACCGCCGAGGCGGCGCGCGCCGCGGCGGCGGCCAGCGCCGCGCGCCGCGCGGCCGGCCGGGCCCTCGGTCCGCTCGACGGCGTGCCGCTGGCCCTGAAGGACCTCTTCCTCACCCAGGGGGTCCCCACCACGGCCGGCTCGCGCCTCCTCGAGGGCTTCGTCCCGCCGGTGGACGGGACGGCGGTGGCGCGGCTGAAGCGCGCCGGCGCGGTCCTGCTCGGCAAGCTCAACCTGGACGAGTTCGCCATGGGCTCGTCCAACGAGAACTCGGCCTTCAAGCCGTGCCGCAACCCGTGGGACCTGACCCGCACCCCCGGCGGCTCCTCCGGCGGCAGCGCAGCGGCCCTGGCGGCGCGCCAGTGCTACGGCACGCTCGGCACCGACACCGGCGGCTCCATCCGGCTGCCCGCCAGCTTCTGCGGCGTGGTGGGCGTGAAGCCCAGCTACGGCCGGGTCAGCCGCTCCGGCGTGGTGGCCTTCGCGAGCTCGCTCGACCAGCCCGGGCCGCTCGGCCGGGAGGTGTGGGACGCGGCGGCGCTGCTCCAGGCCATCGCCGGCCACGACCCGGCCGACCAGACCAGCTCCTCCCGGCCGGTGGACGACTACCTGGCCGGTCTGGAGGGCGGGGCGCGCGGGCTGCGGGTCGGCGTGCCGGCCGAGTGGTTCCAGGGCGGGCTCGAGCCGGGCGTGGAGGCCGCGGTGCGCGGCGCGCTCTCCGCCTACCAGCGGCTGGGCGCCACCCTGGTCGAGATCTCGCTGCCCCACTCCCGCTACGGCATCGGCGCCTACTACCTCATCGCCACCGCCGAGGCCTCCTCCAACCTGGCCCGGTACGACGGCGTCCGCTTCGGCCGCCGCGCAGCCGGCGTCAAGGGGCTGAAGGAGCTCTACCTGGAGTCGCGGGCGCAGGGCTTCGGGGCCGAGCCCAAGCGGCGCATCATGCTCGGCACCTACGCCCTCTCGGCCGGCTACTACGACGCCTACTACCTGCGGGCCCAGAAGGTCCGCACCCTCATCCGCCGCGACTTCGACGCCGCCTTCCAGCGCTGCGACGTGGTGGCCGGGCCGGTGGCGCCCGGGCCGGCCTTCCGGCTCGGCGAGCGGACCGGCGACCCGCTGCAGATGTACCTGGCCGACATCTTCACCATCACCTGCAACCTGGCCGCGCTGCCCGGCCTGTCGGTGCCCTGCGGCCTCTCGGCCGGGCTGCCGGTGGGGCTGCAGCTCGTCGGGCGCCCCTTCGACGAGGCGGGGCTGCTCACCGCCGCCCGGGCGCTGGAGCGCGAGCTCGGGCCGGCCGGCGCGCCCGCCGGCCTGGAGGCCGCCTGATGGCCCCCGCCATCGCCACCCGGCGCGCCGCCCTGCTGGTGTGGGGCTCCACGCTGGTGGTCCCCTTCTTCTTCCTGGCGCTGGCCGGCACGGCCCGCTGCCGCGACGGGTGCCCGGCGCCGCCCGCCACGCTCTTCTGGATCTCGGTGGCGGTCTCGGCCCTGGCCGTGACCCTGTCGCGCCTGCTGCCGCCGCGGCTCCCGCCCTTCCTGGCCGGGCGCGAGGCCGCGGTCTTCGCCCGGCTGCTGCTCGCCTGGGCGCTCTGCGAGGCGGGGGCGATCTTCCCGCTGGTGGCCTGGATCGTCTCCCGCGATCCCAGGCTCATCGGCGTCTTCGGGGCGGACCTGCTGGCGCTGGTGCTGCTCTACCCGAGCGACCCCCGCTGGGAGAGCCTGGCGCCGTCGCAGGACCCGGCCTCGGGGAGGATCCGCTGATGCCGGTCTCCGACTTCCAGGCGGTGCTCGGCCTCGAGGTGCACGCCCAGCTCCTGACCCGCACCAAGATCTTCTGCGGCTGCCCCACCACCTTCGGCGGCGAGCCCAACACCCACGTCTGCCCCGTCTGCCTGGGGATGCCCGGCGTGCTGCCGGTGCTCAGCGGGCAGGTGGTGGAGTTCGCGGTGCTGACCGGCCTGGCGCTGGGCTGCACCATCCGCGAGAAGAGCGTCTTCGCGCGCAAGAACTACTTCTACCCGGACCTGCCCAAGGGCTACCAGATCTCGCAGTACGAGGCCCCCATCTGCGAGGGGGGCGGGCTCACCATCACGGTGGACGGCCGGGAGAAGCACGTCCGGCTCACCCGCATCCACATGGAGGAGGACGCGGGCAAGAACCTCCACGACGTCAGCGCCGACGGCTCGTCGGGCGTGGACCTCAACCGCGCCGGCGTGCCGCTCCTCGAGATCGTCTCGGAGCCCGACCTGCGCAGCGCCGACGAGGCGGTCGAGTACCTGAAGGCGCTCCGGTCCATCCTGCTCACGCTGGGCGTCAACGACGGCAACCTGGAGGAGGGGTCCTTCCGCTGCGACGCCAACGTCTCGGTGATGCGGAAGGGGGCCACCCGGTACGGCACCCGCGCCGAGATCAAGAACATGAACTCCTTCCGCCACCTGAGGCAGGCGGTCGAGTTCGAGGTGCGGCGCCAGGTGGAGCTCGTCGAGGCGGGCCAGCCGGTGGTGCAGGAGACGCGGCTCTTCGACCCGGACCGCGGGGAGACCCGCTCGATGCGCTCCAAGGAGGACGCGCACGACTACCGGTACTTCCCCGAGCCGGACCTGCCGCCGGTGCTGGTGCCGGCGGCGCAGGTGGCGCGCCTGCGGGCCGCCCTGCCGGAGCTGCCGCGGGCCCGCGCCGCCCGCTACGTGGCCGCGCTCGGGCTGCCGCCCGGCGACGCCGCCATCCTGGTGGCCGACCGGGCCACCGCCGACTTCTTCGACGCCACCGTGACGCTGCGCGGCGGGGGGCCGGAGGCGGCGCGCAAGGCGGCCAACTGGCTCAACGGCGAGGTGGCCCGGCTCGTCAACGAGACCGGCCTGGCGGCGGGCGCCTGGCGGCTCACCCCGGCGCACCTCGCCAGGGTGCTGGAGCTCCTCGACGGCGGCGCCATCAGCGGCGCCGGCGCCAAGGCGGTGGTGGAGGAGGTCTTCCGCAGCGGCGCCGACCCGGCCGCGGTGGTCCAGGCGAGGGGGCTCGCCCAGGTCTCCGACGCCGGCGCCATCGAGGCGGTGGTGGACCGGGTGCTGGCCGCCGCGCCCGCCGAGGTGGAGCGCCACCGGAGCGGCAAGAAGGACCTGACCGGCTTCTTCGTGGGGCAGGTCATGAAGGCCCTGAAGGGCCAGGGGAACCCGGCGGTGGTCAACGCGCTGCTCAAGCAGAAGCTGGGGGGTGGCTGATGGGCTGGGCCGGCTGGGGCGCCGGGCCCGCCGGGGCCGGCTCGGCCGGGGGTCCGAGCCGGACCTTCCTCTGGGCGGCCGCCGCCGGGGCCGGCGTGGTGACGGCGGTGCTGGCGCTCGAGCCCAGCCCGCTCGCGCTCCTCACCCTGGCCGCCGCCGTCTACTTCGCCCTGCGCGCCACCGGCCGGCTGGGGCCCAAGGATCCGACATGACCACCCTCCCGCCGCTCCGCCCGGTCCTCTACGACGAGGCGCGGGACCTGGTGCGCCTGCTCGACCAGCGGCGCCTGCCCGGGCAGGAGACCTGGCTCGAGCTCGGCGACGCCGACGCGGTGGCCGACGCCATCCGGACGCTGGCCGTGCGCGGCGCGCCGGCCATCGGCGTGGCGGCGGCCTACGGCCTG
>JAJYAW010000261.1 GCA_021779335.1 Myxococcales bacterium
GGAGAGGGTTGGGGTGAGGGATGTATGTCGGTTAGCCGCGAGTACCCCGCCGCGCCGCTCGTCGGGGTCGGGATCTTCGTCCTCCGGGGCGAGCGCTGCCTGATCGCCCAGCGCGGGCACCCTCCCCTCGTCGCGCCCCGTCACTCGATCCACGGCTCGATCTCCCGTCGCGCCCGCTCCGCGTGGGCCAGCTTCCGCCCCTCCTTGCCGCCGCGGACGCGGCCCGGCAGCGGCGGGAAGAGAGCGTAGATCACGTTGCTCGGCTGGTACTCCGTCCCGGGCGGGCGCGCCGCCCCGGTCAGGTGGCGGTGGAGGGCCCCCATGGCCGTGGCCTCCGGCGGGGCCCGGAACGGGCGGCCAGCCAGCCGGTCCAGGATGGCCCGCGCCGCCAGGTGACCGCAGGCGGCCGACTCGACGTACCCCTCCACCCCGGTGAGCTGGCCGGCCAGGAAGAGGTCCGGGCGGTCCCGGAGCGAGAGGTCCGCCGAGAGCACCCGCGGCGCCTCCACGAACGTGTTGCGGTGGACCTGGCCGAGCCGGAGGAACTCGGCTGCGGCCAGCCCGGGCAGGAACTCGCGGAAGATGCGCCGCTGCTCCGGCCAGGTGAGGCGGGTCTGGAAGCCCACCAGGTTCCAGGCGGTGCCCGCCGCGTCCTCGCGGCGCAGCTGGACCACGGCGTGCGGGCGCAGCCCGGTGCGCGGATCCTCCAGCCCCACCGGCTTCATGGGCCCGTGCGCCAGCACCTCCTCGCCCCGCTCCGCCATCACCTCGATGGGCAGGCAGCCCTCGAAGTAGCGCGGCGCCTCGAAGTCGTGGGCCGCCACCTTCTGGCCCGCCAGCAGCGCGGCCACGAAGGCCCGGTACTGGTCGCGGTCGAGGGGGAGGTTGAGGTAGTCGGCGCCCGCCCCCTTGTCGTAGCGCGACTTGGCGTAGGCGATGGTCCGATCGATCGACTCGTCCGCCACGATGGGGGCGATGGCGTCGTAGAAGGCGAGCCGGCCGCCCGCCAGCGTCTGCAGCTCGGCGGCCAGGGCGTCGGCGGTGAGCGGCCCGGTGGCCAGCAGCACCAGGCCTTGGCCGGTGGGGAGCCGGGTCACCTCCTCGTGGATGACGCGCACGAGGGGGTGGGCCGCCAGCCGCTCGCCCACCAGGCGGCTGAAGCGCTCCCGGTCCACCGCCAGGGCGTCGCCGGCCGGGACGCGGGTCTCGTCGGCGGCCGCCAGCACCAGGCTGCCCAGGCGGCGCAGCTCCTCGTGGAGCAGCCCCACCGCGTTGCCCGGGTTGTCGGAGCGCAGCGAGTTGGAGCAGACCAGCTCGCAGAGCCCGTCGAGGACGTGGGCCGGCGACCGGTGGCCCGGCTTCATCTCGTGCAGGTCCACCGCCACGCCGGCGCGCGCCAGCCGCCAGGCCGCCTCGCAGCCCGCCAGCCCCCCGCCCACGATGGTCACCCGCTGCGTCATCTTGCCCCTGCGCCCGGCGCGCCCCGCCCGGGCCTGACCTCCGGGCGGTCCGGGGTATACGCTTCAAGCTGAAAGGAGCGCAACGTGACGCCACGCGAGCAGGAAGAGGCAAGGTCCGAGCTGCGGAGACGGCGCAGGGCGATCCTGGCGGCGACGCGGGAGGCCGGCGAGGAGCACGAGGCGCTGCGCACCGCGGAGCGGGGGCAGGAGGTGGAGGAGGAGGCGCAGGCCGAGCAGGGGCTCGTCGACCTGGAGCGGCTCGGCGACGCCGAGCGGCTGGAGCTGCGGCGCATCGACGCCGCCGTGGCGCGGCTGGACGAGGGCGGCTACGGCACCTGCGCCACCTGCGGGGCGACCATCGAGCCGCGCCGGCTCCAGGCGCTCCCCTGGGCGGTCCTCTGCACCGGCTGCGAGGAGACCCGGGAGCTGGTGGCCAGCCGCTGAGCACCCGGTCCGGGGGCCCCGGGGCCGCGCGCGGGCCCGGCGCGTCGAAGGCCCGGCGCGAGCCGGGCCTCCGGGGACCGCGGCGCGACCGGGACGGGCGCCCTACTCGGCCTTCATCACCATGAACTTGTACTCGCCGAGCTCGGCCTGCCCGGCCGTGTAGAGGATCTCCATGAGCGTCCGGTAGGTGATCTTCTTGTCGGCCACCACGTTGATGCGGCCCGAGAACGGGGCGTTCTTGTTGTACTGGGCGATGTACTTCTGCTTGTCGACCTCCTTCTTGAGCGCGTCGTAGATGGGGCCGACGTAGAAGGCCTCCGCCTTGCGCCCGTCCTTGTACTTGGCCGGGATGATGCCACGCTCCAGCGGCAGCACCGCCCGATCGTTCACGGCCAGCTCGCTGGTGGAGACCGTGATGGTGATGTTCTCCTGCGGGTGGAGCTGGGTGGTGGAGGCCGGGATGGTCAGGTCGGCGCTCATGTTCACGTTGAGCGTGGAGGCCTGGTAGGACTTGAGGAGGAACACCAGGATGATGGTCATCATGTCCATCATCGCGACGATGTTGAGCTCCTTGACCTCGCCGGCCTGCTCTCGGGCCTTGCGCTTGGCGCGGCGGAAGAAGCGCTTGGCGCGCGCCTTCTGCAGGTCGGCCTCGGAGGGGGCGTGGCCGGTGTCAGGGGTCGCCATGGCTCACCCGATCACGGACAGCGAGACGTCGAAGAAGAGCGGCTTGCGCTCGGACCTGTGCGGCTCGCCCGGGACCCGGATGATCTGCTCTCGGCATGCGTCCATGGTCTGGATGAGGACCTCGTAGATCACGTCCCCGTCGGCCGAGAGGATGATCTGGGTCTCACTGGGGAACTTCTCCTTGATGGTGGCGAGCTGCCTGGAGAGCTCGGCGTAGTCGTACTGACCGTCGGCCTTGAGCGGCACCGTGGGCGGGCGCGACAGGTCGGTGGCGCTGGCGTCCGGGCCGAGGACGCCGCCGGCGCCGGCGATGTAGAAGCCCTGCTTGCCGATGGCCACGGTGAGGAGGAGCTTGGGCCCCGCCGCCGCCGCCGCCGCCGCGCCGGCCTCGCCGCCGATCTTGGGCGCCGACACGTTGAGCACGCCGAGCGTGATGAGCCCCGTCATGCTCAGCAGCATGAACATGACGAGGTTCACCACCACGTCGAGGTAGGGGATGATGTTGAGCTCCCCCATGTGCTCTTCTTCGTGGACGCGCCGGCGCATCGCTTCCCTTCCTGGCGTGACGGTGGAGCGGGGCTAGGCGCCGGCCGACTCGAGCGGGTTGGTCTCGCCCGCGCCCTTGCGGCCCAGCAGGTTCTCCAGCCGGAGCGCGTTGTACTCGACCTCCTCGATCATGGCCTTGGCCTTCGAGGAGAGGAGCAGGTGGGCCACGATGCAGACCACGGCGATGGTGAGGCCGAAGGCGGTGTTGTTCATGGCCTCCGAGATGCCCTTGGAGAGCATGAGCTGCTTCATCTCGGGGCTGGCCGCGCCGAGGGACTTGAAGGTGCCGATGAGGCCGGTGATGGTGCCGATGAGCCCGACCAGGGTGGCCACGTTGGCCAGCGACCAGAGCGGGGCGATCCGCTTGGAGATGAGCGGCGTGACCTCGAGGACCGACTCCTCCAGGGCGCGGGCCACCTCCTGCTCGCCGCGGTTGGCGCGGGTCAGGCCGGCGCGGACGACCCGGGAGAGGGCCGCGTCCGGCGCGGCGCCGCAGAGCTTGACCGCCCGGTCGACGTTGTTCGAGAGCACCAGCTTCTGCACCTGCTCCATGAAGGGAGCGGCGTTCAGGTTGAGCTTGAACGCGAGGACGATGACGCGCTCCACGATGATGGCGATCGCGACGGCGCTCGTCACCACGTTCACGAACATGAACGGGCCGCCCTCCTTGAAGAACTCGGCCAGGGTCTGGATCATCGCTGCCTCTCGACGACACGGGTGGGGAAGGCGCGCACCATGTGCGGCCTTGTTGGCGAATAGACTGCGGATTTTCCTATCAGCGGAGCGCCGAGAGTGTCAAGCGAACGCAGGGCCTCAGCCGGCCCCCGCCGCGAGGGGTCGCCGGTAGCCGCAGCCCTTGTCCGGGCACGCCAGGACCGGCCCCGTCCGGCGCGAGACGACCTCCACGAGCCAGGCCCCCCCGCAGTCCGGGCAGGGCTCGTTTCGCGGACGCTCCCAGGACACGAAGTCGCAGGCCGGCCAGGTCGAGCAGCCGAAGAAGGACTTCCCCCGCTTGGAGCGGCGCTCGGTGACCTCACCACCGCAGCCGCGCGGACAGGCCACCCCGAGGGAGGGGGCCACCTTGCCGTCGCACGCCGGGAAGCGGGAGCAGGCCAGGAAGCGCCCGAACCGCCCGCGCCGGGCGACGAGCGGGGCAGCGCACTTCGGGCAGGGCTGGCCCGCGTCGGCCCCGTCGACCGGCTCGGGCACGATGGCGCCACCCTCGCGCCGGAAGTCGCGGGTGGCCCGGCAGGCCGGGTAGCCGGTGCAGGCCAGGAACTCGCCGGCCTTGCCGAAGCGGACCGCCATGGGCTTGCCGCACCGCTCGCAGGCGATGGCCGCCGCCTGGCCTTCTCCCCCCGCCCCGCCCGCCCCGGCCCGCGCCAGCGCCGCCTGCAGCGGCCCGTGGAAGCCGGCCACCACCGCCTGCCACCCGGCCGTCCCCTCCTCGATCCGGTCCAGCTCGGCCTCCAGGCCGGCCGTGAAGGGCACGTCGAGCGCGCGCGGCAGGGCCTCCGCCAGGACCTCGGCCACGCGCAGGCCGAGCGCCGTGGGGGAGAGCCGGCGCTCCACCCGCTCCACGTAGCCGCGCGCCTGGACGGTGTCGACGATGGCCGCGAAGGTGGAGGGGCGGCCCAGCCCGCGCGCCTCGAGCGCCTGCACCAGCGAGGCCTCGGTGAAGCGCGGCGGCGGCGCGGTCACGTCGCGGACCGCCGCCGCGGCGAGCAGCCCGAGCCGCTGGCCT